>JANMYZ010000428.1:0-8845 GCA_031382605.1 Planctomycetota bacterium
GCGCTGGGCTTTGGCAGCTGATACCGCCGCTTCGTCACCGACCAACTGCGCCTGCAATGCACGGTCATCCATGCGAAACAAGACATCGCCTGCTTTTACCGTGGTGCCGACGGTAATCGGAACCTCGACCACGATGCCTGCCATCGGCGTGCCGATGGCGATTAACTCTGAACTCGGTTCGACTAAGCCAGCGCCAGCGACGAAATTGGTGAACTGCGCCACGGCAGGATCGGCAACGGGTTGTGCGATCGGCACGGGGCGATTACTGCGCGCAACCGTCCATGCAGCAAAGCACAAACCGCACAGAGCGAGTACAGGCAATAAGAGAATACGCATCATAGCTTTTTTCTCACAGAGTTTCTCACAGCGCTTTTTGCGGAGAGGTTGACGGGTGACCGGTGCCGGTTTCAACGCGCACGATACGACCATCATCCATGTGGGCGATGCGGTCGGCGAAAGGGAAAATACGTTGGTCATGCGTGACGATGACCAACGCACGCTCAGGCCCAAGAGCCACTTCGCGCAGTAATTCCATGACTTTGCTGCCCGTGGTATGGTCCAGCGCGCTGGTCGGTTCGTCACAGACAATCAAGCGCGGTTCATGCACCAGAGAGCGAGCGATAGCGACGCGTTGCTGCTGACCACCAGACAACTGCGACGGCAAAGCCTTGCTGCGATCAGCCAAGCCGACGCGCTCCAATAACGTCATCGCCCGCGACAGTGCCGCACGACGTGGATGGCCAAGAATCAGCAGGGGAATCGCGATATTTTCGACCGCCGTCAAAGTCGGCAACAGATTAAAAGCCTGGAAAACAAAACCAATGTTGAGGCCGCGAAAATGCGTGCGCGCCGCTGATCCAATGGCCTTAAGATCTTGGCCGAACACGCGGCATTCGCCTTCATCTTGATTGAGAATGCCAGCAATCACCGAAATGAGCGTGGTTTTCCCGCAGCCCGACGGACCAACCAACATCAATAGTTCGCCCATGTGCACGTCCAGATCAACGCCACGCAATGCCGTCACGCGATTATCGGGAGCACCAAAATGTTTGGTTACGCCACGCGCGGTGACGGCCTCGCCAACTGTGGTTTTCATCATCAACTCCTAAACACCACAGCGGGTTCCAGCTTGATGACTTTGCGCACGCTGACCAACGCGGAAAATGCACAAATAATTAAGACCACGCCGGCTGATAGCAGCAAACGATCTTCTGTTAGGCGAAAAGCGAGTTCGGTATTGCTCACCAACATACCGAAGAGCGACGCCAGTCCGACGCCTAAGCCGTAACCAATTGCGCCGACCAACAACGCCTGCATCAGCACCATGCGCATCAGCAAGCCATTACCCGCGCCCATCGCTTTGAGCGCGCCGAAGTGACGTAAATTATCGAGGGTGAAATTATAGAAGGTTTGTCCGGCAATCACCGCACCTACTAAAAAGCCTAAGAACATTGAGATTTTAAAATTGATCGGGATTCCGGTTTCACGCATGATAAAATCGAGGGTCTTTTGTTTGAAGCCTTCCGACGTCAGCGCCGCCATTCCCGTCACGGCGGTGATTTTCTCGCACAAGGCTTGACGATCCGCACCTGCCTGCGCCTTCACCAGCACGTACGCCAACTGACGACGTTCCCCTGGAGCAATAGTCAGCGCCCGGCTGTAGGTGGTGAACACCGTGGGAAACCACATGAACGTCCGCATGGTTTTACACAGGCCTACCACCACCGTACGATGATCGTTTATTTCGAGCGTATCGCCGATTTTGAGCGGACGCTTGGTGCCATCGGCTTGCATTTTTCCAAGTTTATCTCTCGCTTCACGTTCATCGATAATCACGCCATCGGCACGGCGCAAATCCGCCAAGCTACCTTCCACCATAACCGGCGGACCACCAATCAACGTGGTGTCATCAATGCCGACGACGGTGCATGCTTGCTGCGTACCATCTTCTAAACGCGCTTTAATTTGCCCGCGATACATCGGCATCGCCCAGGCGACGCCTTCTACTCCGCGCACTCGATAGAGCACGGTGTTTTGCATATATTTGTAATCGTCAATTTGCTGAACCTTGGGATCCATCACCCAAATGTCGGTAAATCCTTGATCGACAATCGCGCCATAGCTGCGCTCCAACAGGCCATCGTAAATCGCCGACTGCTGCGTAATCAACAGCGAGGCAAAGGTAATGCCGACCAAGATACCAAGATACTTGGCGCGATCCCCCATCAGCATGCGTAGCGCAACACGATTCATGCGAGCAGGTTTCCTCAGCCTCATCGAAAGCGCCTCAATGGAGCGACTTTTTCATGATGGGTGATGGTTGGCGGGTCGTTGAGAGCGCGCACCTTCCTAGTTAGCCAGCGTCGTCAACGTACGAAGCAGCCTTCTTCCGCATCAACAAAGCTCTGCTGCTTTTGGTGTCGGTTCAATCTCACTAAACAGCCATAGAGTAAAAATCGAACAGGAGACGCGGAGACGCGGAGATCAGAGGAGGAGAAGAGGCGTGCCGGAAAAAAATTGCTCTCCCTCCTCTTACCTCCGCGTCTCCGCGTCTCCTGTTCGATTTTTTTATTGATTGGTCCAAGGCCCCAGCGATGGACGCCGAGCGATCGAGAGAGTAGCTTTCACTCATGCGCATTTTACTGATGGAAGACGAAGTAGCGATTCGCTCGGCTCTGACCCGTGGGCTCACTGCTCGTGGTCATCAGGTGGAAGCGGTCGCCTGCTTAGCCGATGCCCGCGCGTTGCTGACGCGATTTACGCCCGAAGCCATGGTCAGCGATCTGAAACTTCCCGACGGCTACGGCCTTGATTTGGCGGAGGAACTCAAAGTTCCGTTCGTGCTGATGACCGGCTATGGCACCTTCGATGACGCCGTGCGCGCATTACGCCTTGGCTGCCTCGACTTTTTTACCAAGCCCGCCTCGATTAAAGATGTTTGCCGCGCATTAGAACACGTCGTTACGCGCACCGCCGCCGGTCCACAGGTTATTGCGAGTGACGGCGAAGTGCTGCGCTTAGCGCGCGTACGCGGCGGCAGTGTCAGCGAACAAAGCTTACAACACCGCACCGTCCGCTGGGAAAACGCTAATGAAGCGCGGCGTTTATTTACTGAGTTGACCCCGCTGTTGCCAACCTCTGTATTGCGTCAAATCGCTGCGGAATTATTGCAGGCAACACCCAACGGAACCTTGGCCATCAATTTACTGCCCGATGGTTGGTCGGCGTGGTTGCAAGCCCCCATGGCTTGGGAAGAGCACCGTGATCGCGTCAGCCTGATTCAAGATCACGCCCGCACCTGCGCGTGGACGCCGACCGGCGCCGTGGTGGAGTGCGCTCATGGATAACGTTCCCGATGCCGACCCAGTGACAAACCCAGTAACGGTTGTGCGCTGGTCAGGCGAATTGCTCTTTCCGGTTGAACTGAGCGAAGCCGCGATCATCGATTTAAATGCCGTCGTCTCTCTGGGGACCTGGATTTATCCATGGTTTCGTGCCCGCCCGCACCTGTCCGTCAGCGGCGGATCGCCAACCCTGCGCCGCCAATTGCTGCGCGCAAACCTGCCCATTGCCTGGGCCGATATTCCAGGCGGCGGCGTCAGTGTATCCGAACGGGCGGCGTTATTTGGCGACTGACGTCGGCGAACCTTACAAGGGTCAAGGGTGCCGATAGAACGAGCGGTGAAAATAATCAGAAATGTCCACTTTAAGACCACGACTCCCGAATGTTTGCTCAACGTCGTGAGAGGGCGTCGCTTAGGTACGCAACGCGGTTGATCGATGCGCTGGATTCTTGCGATTTGGCCAACATGCTTCCCGCGTGATCATTAAACCTATAACCATCCGCCTCATCGCTTACGGCCAGCCGGCCAACCTCGCGGCCATTCGGGGGCGGGCGGTGGATTTGCTGAAAGAAGAACATGGCAAGGTTGATCCGACGCTGCTGACTGAGATGTCGGCGATCGATGTGCATGCTGAAATGCTCGCCACGCGTTTTGATGTCGACGTGGTGCTGAAAAAGCCCACCGCGAAAAAGCCTGGGCTCGCCATTACTTTGCCTGAGATGAATGAACGAACGACGGTTGAATGGCTGCATGAATTGCCGCTCGCCAAAACCTGCGTGATGTTTGTTACTTGGATCAGCCTGCGTGAAGGCATGTCGTGGCAGTTGCTCGCCATCGATGGCAGTCGCTGGTCTGAAAGCCGGCCGCTACAAGCGTAACGGCGCAGCTCGCGGGCCAGATCTCACCTTATCTACAACTTATCCAACGGCGGCCAACAAGGAGACTCCCTCAGTGTTATCAGGGCCGTTCAGCGACGCTCTGGCGATCCCCATGCTCACTCAACGCTTGCTCAACAAACGTCTCGTCACGGGGTAAGTGTTCTCCTCCAGGTCACTCAGTCCGTCTGTATTCGCCACGGTCATCGTTGGACCTTTTCATTTCGGGCTTCTGTTGCCGCCTCGTTCTTTGTCCCGCTCTTATCGGCTTCTCATTCCACTCTTATTTCACTCTCATTCCACTCTGCATTCACCCTCATTCACCCTCACCAACCGAAGGAATACCATGACTCGCTGCCTTTCTTTTTTGAGCGCTACCCTCAGCGCTTTGTCTGCCATCGCTTTGACCGCCACCTGTGCTGTCACCACCACTGCGGCTGAAGGAGCTCTTCTGGGCCAAGGCGCTTTCCAATACAAAGTCGAAGCTGGCTGGGGCGATGTCAGCGCTGAAAAAATTAAACTCAATGACTGCCATGCCCTGCGCATGGACAGCAAGGGTCGCGTGGTGATGGTCAACAATGGCGGCAATAACAACGTCATCATTTATGACAAATCGGGCAAGATGGTCGAAACGTGGGGCACCACTTTCACGGGTGTTCACGGCTTGGCGATCGTTCAAGAACCCGCCGGAGAATTTCTGTGGTTGACCGATCACGGTCGTAATCAAGTGATCAAGACCACCATGAGCGGCAAAGAAATGACCGTGATGGAATGGCCAGAAAAAGTTCCTCCGTACACCGCGAAAGATCAATACAAACCAACTGACATCGAATTCGGCGACAAAGGCGACTTCTACGTCTTCGATGGCTACGGCCAGGCGATGATTCTGCACTACGGTGCTGATGGCAAATTGATCCGCGCCTTCGGTGGAAAAGGTGACGCAGCAGATAAGCTCAGCACCCCACACGGTGGCGTGATTGATCGACGCGATCCAAAGAAGCCGGCGCTGTTGGTCGCATCGCGCGGTCACCACACCATCAAGCGTTTCACCCTGGACGGCGATTACATCGATTCACAAAAACTTCCGGGCGCGGAAGTGTGCGACGTCTTCATTCTGGGCAGCGACCTCTATGTGCCGAACCTCAACGGCTACGTCACGATTTTGGATAAGAACAACAAAGTGGTGTCCAACGTCGCTGGTTCGGCGCCGGTCTATAACGACAAGAACGAACTCCAAAATATGAATCAGGTAGGCAATACGTTTATCCATCCGCACAATCTGTATGTTGATGCGGCTGGCAGCATCTATGTCGCGCAATGGGCGTCGAACGGAACTCACCCGGTCAAATTGGTTCGTCAACAAGCGAAGTAATAGCTCGCAGGCCCTTCATCTGATTTCCAAAAATCAGTCGAAATCAGATGAAGGGTCTTTGGTTTTACACGTAAGGCACAGGAATTTTTATGCGTCACCGTCAAATCAGACAGCAAATCTCTTTTGCCTCTGCCTTTTCCTCTGCCTTTTCCCCTGCCTTTTTTGCTGCCTTTTTTCCTGCCTTTTTTCCTGCCTTTTCCCGTGCGGCCTTTCTTGTCGCCTTCGTCGCTGGTTTTTTTGCTGCGCTGACTGCCGCCGACAGCAACGCAAATGCCACGGTCAGCTACAACCGCGATGTGCGGCCCATTTTTTCAGAGAACTGCTTCAATTGCCATGGTGCTGACAAGGCAAAACGGAAAGGTGATCTGGGGCTGACCTCATCGAAAGATGCCCAAGCGTTGAACAAAGAAAGCTCTCGCCACGCCATTGTTCCCGGCGATCTTAAAAAGAGCGAATTGATTACCCGCATTATCACCAGCGATGTTGATGATGTTATGCCACCACCCAAATCAGACAAAAAACTCACGCCAGCGCAGATTGACATATTACAACGTTGGGTTGCTCAAGGCGCTGAGTACGAACCGCATTGGTCTTACGCTGCGATCCGCGACGTTCCCGCGCCAACCATCACACCAACGATCACGGCGAAGAATTGGGCGTTCAACGACGTTGACCGTTTCATCCTGGCGCGTTTGGAAAAAGAAGGTTTACCTCCCTCGCCTGAAGCCGATCGCCCGACGCTGATTCGTCGCTTGAGTCTCGACCTCACCGGATTGCCACCAACACCTGCTGAGGTCACCGCTTTCGTTGCTGATCGTTCTGCCACCGCTTACGAAACCCTGGTCGACCGCTTGCTTGCATCGCCGCGTTATGGTGAACGCATGGGGGTTTTCTGGCTCGACTTGGTGCGCTACGCCGACTCCATTGGTTATCATAGCGATAACGAGCGTAATGTTTCTCCGTTTCGCGATTACGTCATCAAGGCATTTAATACCAACCTGCCTTTTGATCGCTTCACCACCGAACAAATCGCCGGCGATTTGCTACCCAATCCAACATTATCGCAACGAGTCGCATCAGCCTACAATCGGCTGATCATGACTACCGAAGAGGGCGGCGCGCAGGCCAAGGAATACGAAGCCAAAAACCTTGGCGATCGTGTGCGTAATGTCGCCGGTGCGTGGTTGGGATCGACGCTGGGCTGCGCGGAATGCCACGATCATAAATTTGACCCTTTTAGCGCTCGTGATTATTATACGATGGGCGCGTTTTTCGCCGATGTGAAAGAAAATGCCATTGGTCGACGTGAAGATGAAATCACCGTAACCAAAGACGAACAGCGCGAGCAAATCCCTCGCATTGATGCTGCCATCGCTGAACAACAAAAGCTTATCGACACCGATACGCCGGCATTGCAGCAAGCACAAAAATCATGGGAATCCATTGCCGCGACAGCAACCGTGTGGAGCGACCTGACCACCAAGCAAGCGACCAGCAAAAAAGGAACCGTGCTGACGGTACAAAAAGACAATTCACTGTTGGCCAGCAAACCCGCAGACAAAGATACTTTCACCATCAGCGGAACGAGCGCGCTCAAACGTATCACGGGATTACGCCTAGAAACCCTTACTGATCCTTCCTTGCCAAAATCTGGACCCGGTACGGCTGACAACGGCAACTTCGTATTGAGTGAAGTGACCCTGGCGATTAGTGAAAAGGGCAGTGATAAAAACGGTGAACGCGCCATCACCGTGACCTCAGCCGCGTCCGATCACGCACAAAATGATTATCCGATCGCGGCGACGCTCGATCACCAAGGGAACACGGGATGGGCCATTCAGCCGCAAGAAGGCAAGCCGCACACCGCGTTATTTTCCATCACTGCCGTCGATCTGCCTAAAGGTGCCACGGTCGTGGTGACGTTATCGTTTAACAGTTCCAATGGACGTCACCTGATTGGACGTGCGCGCCTCTCGCTGACCGGCGACAGCGATCCTTTGCGTGACCTGAATATGCCCGCTGATGTTCGCGCCGCGCTCGCCGTTGCCGCAGCAACGCGGTCAGCAGAACAGCGCGCCAAGATCGCGGCGCATTTCCGTACCATCGCACCGAGCTTAGCGGAAAACCGCAGTAAAGTCGCCGCGCTGCGCCAAGAACGGCAGGATCTTGATCAAGGCAGCGCCAAATGTTTGACCACGATTTCCGTCAACCCGCGCACCGTGCGGGTTTTGCCGCGTGGAAATTGGCAAGATGACAGCGGTGACGTGGTTCAGCCAGCGGTGCCGCATTTCTTGCGCCAAATCACCAGTACGGGTGCGCGAGCAACACGCCTCGATTTAGCCAACTGGTTGATCGCGCAAGATAATCCGCTGACCGCACGCGTTTTTGTTAATCGCGTTTGGCGCATGTTCTTTGGTACCGGCCTGAGCAAATCGGTCGACGATTTCGGCCTGCAAGGCGAATGGCCGGTTCATCCCGAATTACTCGAATTCTTGGCGGGACATTTCCGCACTAAATGGGATGTGAAAGCGTTGGTCCGCATGATGGTGACTAGTCATGTGTATCGTCTGAGCGCCACGCCTGAAAAAGCACAGCGAGTAATATTGGCCGAGCGCGATCCTTTTGGCCGCCTCTTATCACATCAAGCCATGTTCCGCCTCGATGCCGAATTCGTGCGCGACAATGCCTTGGCCATTAGCGGATTGTTGGTGGAGAAAATTGGCGGACCCAGCGTGAAACCGTACCAGCCTGCGGGCTATTGGCGCCATCTCAATTTCCCTGAACGAGAATGGGCGAACGACCAGGGTAAAAATGCGTATCGCCGTGGTTTGTACACCTGGTGGCAGCGCACGTTCTTGCAGCCAAGCCTGCTCGCCTTCGATGCACCCGCGCGTGAGGAATGCACTGGTGAACGCACGCGCGCGAATACGCCACAGCAAGCGTTGGCGCTGCTCAACGACCCGACCTATGTCGAAGCGGCGCGCGCTTTTGCCGTGCGCATTTTCACGGAAGGCGGACCTGACGACCGCGCGCGCATTGCCTGGGCGTGGAGTTGCGCTCTCGCTCGTCAACCAACCGCGGCAGAACAAACCGTCGTCACCCAATTGCTGGCGAAACATCGGCACGCTCCGGCAAATCCCGCCGAGGCAAGTTCCTGATCCACAGGAAGACCCGAGGCGACCGCATGCAGGCGAAACTGCGGAAGGTCAAAGATGCTCTGCGGCGGCACATGCACCAGCCGATCCCCGTCCAAG
>JANMYZ010000429.1:0-8613 GCA_031382605.1 Planctomycetota bacterium
GCAACCGCGACCGGAAGCGGCTGATTCGTTAGCGACGCATCATTGCCCAGCTGACCAACGTGGTCTCTTCCAACCGAACTAACCGTTCCATCACCTTGTAGAATGAGTGAGTGGTAACCCGCAACACTACCACTCGACACTTTTTTACGCGAGGGCGTTGTTGATACGGGGACAAAAGTAGACTGGCTTATCAAAGCCGCACTATCACCAAGCTGACCGTAGAAATCATAACCTGACGAATGCATATCGCCATTGCCCCGAGACACCGAGCTATGGTACGCACCGGCAGCAATCGACACGACGCCACCAATCCCTGCGTAGGGGGTCAACTGGGGCGTCGTCGTTGTACCATTACCGATTTGGCCTTGGGCATTGGAACCCCAAGACGATGCCACGCCATTCGCCTGAAGTCCGATACTATGGCCGTGGCCACCTTCGACGGCGATCATGTTGTTCATGGTTGCTGTTGGCAGGATTTTTGGCGTTGGTTGACTGACTAATAAGCCATCTCCCAGTTGAGCGAAAGCATTGTATCCCCAAGCAAAAACCAGCCCGTCATATCGTACGGCCAGACTGTGATAGGAACCTGCGCCTATTGCTCGACATAAACTTGCACCACTAACCGTGATTGGGGTGAATTGATTAGCCAACGTCGCGTCGTTTCCGATTTGGCCAAAGGTGTCCTGACCCCAAGCCCACATGGTACCGTTACAGGTGAGCGCGAGATTGTGATTGGATCCGGCAGCAATCGCGTAAACCCCAGAAAGTCCTGACACCTGAACGGGAGTCGCTTTATTTACTGACGGCGCATCGTCGCCAAGTTCGCCTCCGGTATCAGAACCCCACGCCCACACGGTACCATCGGCCTTCAAGGCAACGCTATGATTACGTCCGGCTTCAATGGCGACGATAGCATCCAGCGACCAATTGGTGGTGGTGGTGACTTCCGTAGGTTGTTTAACCCCGCTAGCACCATTGCCTAGCTGACCAAGCTGATTGCTTCCCCAACCACGAACCGTTCCATCATCGGCGACATACAAAGTATGATTGCCAAGGCCAGAACCCGATGCGCGATAATTATGTGGTTTCCCGGAACTGTAAGAGGGAGTGGGCTGGACTATGGTCGTCAATGGTAGGTTACACTGACCATCAGAGTTGCTGCCCCAGAGAGCGATAAATGAATTGATGTGCAAGGCTCCACTATGTTGATAGCCGGCAAATACCCGCGTTATCGCGCCTGCTACTCCAGGATTCACCGGAGTAAACCGATCGAAGGTGGTGTTGTCACCAATCTGGGCCGCACTATTCCATCCCCATGTGCGCACCGTACCGTCTGCAAGTCCAGCAATGCTGTGCTTCCAACCCGCAGCGATACTCAGGGCGTTGCTGATACCTGAAACCGTTACGGGGGTGTTTTTATTTGCCGAAAGAGCGTCATTTCCCAGCTGGCCGTTGCTGTCCGAACCCCAAGCCTGAATCGTTCCGGTCCAAGTTATCGCCAACGAGTGACTTCCACCGCCAGCAATCGCCCGATAGATGTTTCCCCCAGTTACCGCAACGGGGCTTGTTTTTTGAACCAAAGTGCCGTCGCCTAATTCACCGACGCTATTTGTGCCCCAGGCCTGGATGGTTCCCGCCGCCGTTAAGGCAAGACTGTGATAACCCCCCGCAGCAACCGCCTTGATGTTGGATAACCCGATATTGACCGGTGTCGTTTGCGACGAACCACTCGTTCCATTACCAATTTGCCCATAGGAATTATTACCCCATGTCCGCATGGTGCCGTCACTCAAAACGGCTAAAACGTGATAGTAACCAGCACTAATGCTTACAACACGGGACAGTCCTGGGACTTGTTGTGGAGCATAATGTGGCGTTGTCGTATCGTTGCCGAGCTGGCCATACGTATTGCTGCCCCACGTCCACACGGTTCCGTCCGCAGCAAGATAAGCACTGAAATCATAGCCACTCACTACCAGCGGCTCAGCGGCTGTCAGTCGCTGCGGCACGGCAATAACAATCAACAATAAAACGAACCATCTCAATGTCAGTCGTAAACCACGGAAAAACCACGTGTTTCGTGAAGTGAAGGTGGGTTTTAAGGTTGGCATATGGGTGTTGTATTACCACTAGCCGGGAATCGGCAGGCGAGGGTGTAGCTTCGAGTCACCCTACGGCAACGCAAATTTCGCGGTTCTACGAATGGATGTTCACGTCAGGACGCACGAAGCTGCGTCGTGTGCGTCCCAGGCTTGCCCGCTCTGCCCTAATCTTGCACACTCGCCCGGCAGCAGGCTCGACCTCAGCTTTAGTTCAATGGAGTTTATCATGGACCAGCAAGTCATCATCGATGCCCTCATCCAGGTGGCGCGTAAACGGCGGCTGTTAGCGGCTGGGCCGGCTCAACGATTGGGTGAATACGCGAAGCAAAAGAACTTGGCCAATTTGGACGATCTGCGGCGTTGGCTGAAATCGGGCGACGGATTGTCGGCACATTTAGCCAATCAATTGCTGGAGCAAATTCCCACCAGTGACGTCAAGCCGTTTGGTCCGTATGTTCCGCTGGCACACTTGGCTGACGGTGGCATGGGATCGGTGTGGTTGGCATGTTCACCAAAGAACGAATTAGTGGTGGTGAAAACGCTCAAAAATAATTTGCCGCCCGGCGTAGATAAGTCACAGGGCGCTGAATTTATGCGACGTTTCGAGCGCGAAGCGAAGATTACCATGCAATTGACCCACACGAATATCGTGCGTTGTCTGGACAGTGGACAGGCCGAAGACGGTACGCCGTTCATGGTCTTGGAATATGTCGACAGCGGTGACTTAAAGGATTTAGTCGAACGTCGCGGCGGACTGCCCGAAGGACTCGCGCTCGCTATTTTATATCAGGCAGCGGATGGCTTGGCTGAAGCTCATCGCATTCATTTGGTTCATCGTGACATTAAGCCGCCGAATATTTTCGTAAATCAAGCTGGCCAAGCAAAGCTCGCGGACTTTGGTATCGCCCGTTCGACCGAAACCAATCGCACCATGCTGACCATGGAAGGCGCTATCGTCGGCAGCCCGCTGTACATGTCGCCAGAACAAATCGTCACGGACCCAAATCTCGATATTCGCAGCGACATTTATGCCCTTGGCGCCGTGCTGTATTATTGTTTGTCGGGAACGGCGCCGTTTGACGGTCGGTTGCAGGAAGTGCTGCACAAACACTGCACGGCTTCGGTGCCTGACATTCGTAAGCTGCGTCCGGTCATTTGCGAAGCGACCGCCCAGATCATTAACACCTGTATGCAAAAAGAGCGCGGCAAGCGCTTCAAGGATCCCGAAGAGTTGCGTTCGGCAGTCGCTAACGTTTTAGTAAAGCTAGGCTTAACGCCAAAAAGCGCGATCGAAGAGGACACTCGGGAAGGCGACCTTTCAGGCCGTGAAAGTGCGGCTTTCGCGTCGTCGGCGCTCTCAGCAGACTTGGCGAGGGTGGCGACCGACGTGTGCACTGGCGCCGAGCAACAAACCCTTGTCGCTGATTTGCGTGGTGGCAGTTCGCTAGATGCGACCATCACCGCAGATTTGCTGGACGCGTCGCCGACCATGCCGATGTCGGCCAGCGATATCATGACCATCGCAGCGAATCTCTTGTCGCTTGATGATCCGGCGATCGCGCCCAGTGCGTCCGTGGTGGCTACGCGGGCGCCGCTGAATGTCGGTTCAGAGAGTTTTCGCATGCAAACCATGGCGACCGTTGTCGCTGGCGGTACCGCTGGCGGTCCGCTGCGGTTTTCGCCTTCGAAATTACCGGAACGCCTAGAGGGTTCTCTGGATCTCGCCATCGCCGGGGACTGGCTCAGTTTATTGCCAGAAAACCCGGCCGATCCCGCCGGTGTCCTGTTGTTCGCTCGTCCCAAAATCGTGATGGGAAAATTGCGCGAACCGCCGGTGGATCTGTGCCTGCGCTACTATCCCGTCGCAACCCACAAAGACGCTTTGCAGCGCATTAGTCGTCAGCATTTATGTTTGCGCTACGACGCCGTTGAAAACCGATGTGTGGTCGATGATCAAGGCAGTCCGAACGGCACCATGCTGGATGGCATCACGGTGAAACCTGGGCAATCGGTCCCGCTCGAAAACGACAGTGAAAATGTCTTGGTGGTGGCCAACGTCGTGGTGTTGCGCCTGCGACCGGTACCGCGCCACAGCGATCCCCAGCCGGCGCTTGATGGAGCGCCACCAGCATCGGGTGTGGTCAGCTGCGGCATCGAACATGGACACGGTTTTGATGCGGTGGTGATCACCCGTCCTGAAAACCGCACCGAAATGGCATACGCGCAAGTTTTGCGACAAATCACCATCGGTGGGCCCGGCGCACAACTGTCGCTGGCTGGCGCGCGCACACGCACGGCGTGCCAGGTCGGTTGTTACGACGGCAAATGGATCTGGCGTCCGGTAGGAACACCCTCATCGGCCTGGAAAGCCTTAGCCCCTGGAACCAAACTCGACTGCGGAGGAAAAGTTTTAGTCGCCCAAGTCGGGGCCTACACAGATTTTTAGGCGCGGCGAAAGACCGCGAGAAAGACAGCAAGAAAGACAGCAAGAAAGAGCGCCTTTATTCGCAGCGCAGCAACGCCTCGCGCTCGGTGACGCTCAGCGGACGGAATTCTCCAGGACGTAGATCCGCCGGTAGTTCCAGGCCTCCGATGCGATCACGGTGAAGACGTTCGACCTTCCCGCCAAGCGCTTGAATCATCCGTTTAACTTGATGGTGGCGGCCTTCGCACAGTTCGAGCGTTGCCAAACGCAAACCATTTTCGTCAGAGTTTTGCCGTAAAAGGCGCGCCGGTAAACACGGCGTCTCCTCGCCAGTCAGCAACAAGCCTTTCGTGACCTGTTGCTCTGCATCAGCCATCAACGTCCCGCTATAAATAATACGATACCGTTTCCAGCGCGCTCGTTTTGGCGAAACAATGCGCTGCGCCCAGGTGCCATCGATGGTGAAAATCAACAGCCCGGTCGTATCACGATCAAGTCGACCAACGCTCTGAAGATTGACATGCCGCCATGCTTCCGGCACGGCGTCATAGATAAGCGGCGCATCCTGCGGCGCATGACTACACGCCAATCCCGCCGGTTTATGACAAATCAACGTGCCTGCGTCTTCGCTATCGGTGATCACGCGACCATCTACCAAAACCACCGAATCCGCTGTTAGCGTACGATGATAATGTTTGCACACGACGCCATCGACACGCACCTGACACGTTTGGATTAAACTGCGTACCGCAGCCCAAGTTCCCACGTGACGCCGAGTAAGAAAATAGTCGAGCGGTTCAGGACGAGTCACCACGGCGATCGTTATGGCAACCCAGAGAAGGCAATCTGGTTACCATTTTTAGGATCTGCGGCGTTTCGTGTGGGTTCCATCTCATGGAGCAGCTTAAAGAAGAAATCATCGAACAGGAGGCGCGGAGACGCGGAGATCGGACGAGGAAAAAATGTTTGTCGGAGAGAATGATCCTTTTCCTCCTCTTAACTCAGCGTCTCCGCGCCTCCTGTTCGATTTCTCTTCCCGCTTTGATGAGTTGCTCGGACTAAGAAAAGACCCTCACGAAAAGCCGCAGAGCCTTTTTTATTTCGGTGTTTCGTTCTTAATGGGCATTGGTCGGGCCGCTCCATCGCATTGATCATGCACGTGCTCTCGTTAGCGTCCCGCCGATCTCCTGTGAAACGCCATCTCGCTCTGTTGTTGAATTCCCTCATACCGGGCAGCGGTTTGCTGCTGCGTCATCCTGGTTTGTGGCCTGCGATTCCGACGGTTGGTGGTGCGCTGGGACTTAGCTTGTTGGCGGTGGCCTTGGTCACGAATGGCTCGCCCACCACGATTCCGTTGGGCTGGTGTGGGTTGACGTTGTGGTTGGTGTCGGTGGTGGCGGCGACCTGGGCGTGGGCGTTGATGGAGCGTCGCTCGTCACGCGATTTGAGTGCGATTCAGCCGTTGTTCCGTGAAATTGCTGGTTTTTATCTGACCAATCAATTGCCGGCGGCAGAAAAAAAAGCGCGACAGCTGGTGATTTTGGCGGCGGCAGAACCTGGGGCGTGGCGTTTGTTGGCGTTGGTGACGCGGGCCCAGGGCCAGCTCGTTCAAGCGGCAAAATATGATCGTCGGGCGGCGCGGCTTGACCTTGCGCGGGTGTGAGCGGTTTCCTTTCTCTGGCGAGCGCATGTGCGTGAGGTGCCATGTGACTCGGTGCCCGGCACTTGCTGTCGGCGCGGAGCATGATGGAGTGGTCAACCTTCAACCCCTGACACACGGAATACATGAGCAAGATTCGCATCGCTAATGGTCCTTATCGTGGTCGCGAGAAATCGTTGGGCGACAAGTCGCTGACTATCGGACGTGATGCTGAGGCGGGCATTCAGATCCTTGATCGTGCGGCAAGTCGTTTTCACGCCGAAATTTTCCCGGTCGGCGGAATGTTTTTTGTGCGCGATCTGGAGTCGAAAAACGGCACCCACATCAATGATGACCGCCTGGGCGATGAAGAACTGCTGCGCGAAGGCGATGTAATTAAAATCGGCACCACTGAGCTGGTGTATGAAAGTGGCTCCGCGCTATCCGACGACAGTTCGGCCCGCATCGCTTATCAAGAAGACCCGGACATGTTGTCCAACACCTTGGAATTTCGCGTCGACGAATTATCCGACATCGACGAAATCGCAGATGAACAGCCAGCGCACGATGGCGCGCGCGGACTACGTATTCTTTATCAGGTCGGCCGCTTGCTCAGCGATTCGGGCGATCTGGTCGATAAAGAAGCCAAAGTCTTGGATTTTCTGGTTTCGGGCATGCCCGCAGAGTGCGCGTTGATCTTTAAGCGCGAAGTAAGCACTGGCAAATTGGTGCCGACCACCGTGCGCACCTGTGCGCCGCAAATCCAACCCGTGATCAGTCGTTCGATCATCAAAAAAACCTTCACCGAAAACAAAGCGCTGCACAGCGCCAACGCCAGCGAAGACGAGCGTTTTGATCGCCACGCCAGCGTCGTGCAAAAGGGCATTCGCTCGGTGATTTGCGTTCCTTTGTCGATCGGTGGCCACACACGCGGCGTGCTGTATTTAAGCCGTGGTGTTGGTGCGACGGCGTTTCACCAGATGGATTTGGAGCTGATTAGCGCCTGCGCGATCCAGTTGGGCTTGGCCCAACATGCAACGGAGCAGAGCCGTCGTCACCGCGTCGCGACTCGTCAATTGATGACCACGTTGGTGCGCGCATTAGAAACCCGCTCGGGAAATGTTGGTGCTGGTGAACGCTGCGCGCGAACCTGCTTGGCGCTGGCAGAGGCCTCTCATTTATCTGGCACGGCGCGTGAACGCGTGCATCAAGCGGGATTGCTTCATCACCTCGATCAATTGATGGCCGTTGGCCGTGATGAGGCCCTCGCGTTGCTCGAAAATATTGAAGAGTTGGAACAGGTTCTGCCGTTGTTGCGCAATGCCAAAGAGCGCATTGATGGCAGTGGGCCGCTCGGACTCAAAGACAAAGAATTAGAATTGGATTCGCGCATCGTCGCGGTTGCCATGGCGCTTGAAGCACACACCGCCGCTGATCCAGGTGCCGACGCTACGGCATCAATCGAAGCGGTGATCAGCGAAAAAGGCCTCGATCCCGCGCTGACGCAACTCCTACAAAGCTGTCACCTTGATGGCAGCCTGTATACCAATCGCGACAGCGGTTGAGACGCGGAAAATACAGGGCGTTTCATAGTGGTCGAAAGCGCTCACGGCGCGGCTTGTTCCCCCCGGCTTGCCAATTAGTCTGCCGCCCCTTGGAGATGGCATGAGCGTGAGCGTACGACGTTGGCAGAGCGTATTGGTTGCGGCGATGGTGTTGATTGCGGTCATCATATCTGGCTGCACCAGCCCAGGAGCGCCGTTCAATTATCTTGATGTGAAAGTCAGCGTTGGTCCGTCCGCGTCGCCCGCCCAGCCGGTGGTTGGTCAAGCGACCTCCATCAATTTCACCATTCGCAATACGTGGAACCAACCGCTGACCGGCGTCGCGTGGGAGCTGCGCGAAAATACCGATCCGCTGGTGCCAACTTCGGGCGCTATCATCACCAGTGGCGTTACCGACATCGTCGCTTTTGGTTCCAGCGCACAAACATTTGCTCTCGCTGGACTGACCAAAGGCACGCATACGTACGTCGTTATTGTTGATCCCGCAAACGTCATTGCCGAGGAAGTCGAAATCAACAACACCGCGCAGCTATCCGTGCTGGTGGCGGACCAGGACATCTCGTTTGGTAGTCCGGCTCCGGTAATAACGTGGCCAAGCACGCCAAATATTACCGATCAGCCAACGTTGACCTTCACCATTCTTGATACGGTGAACGTTGCTCAGGTTGCGCCGAGCGCGGTGATCGTTCCGTACGCGATCACCGTCAATGGCATGGCGTTATCCCCGATTACCGCTTCGCCAGTGACGATTAATCCAACCGGCGTCACTCCACCAGTAACTCAAGTAGTGACCCTCACCCTGCCCGCGCTCGGTTCCGCCGGTTCGTTTATTTATACCATCACCTTGTCACCTGCTGCCGGTGACGACAGCGTGACGACGAA
>JANMYZ010000473.1:0-1775 GCA_031382605.1 Planctomycetota bacterium
ATCCCAACAAGGGAGTTCAGAAAAAGCGTGTGGCAAGCCGTACAGCCGTGGCTTTTGCGGCAGCTTTTGATTCACCAACCGCGAGCGCACTTAAGCCCAACTCAATTAGCCCAATTTAAACCGCGTCGCCTGCGCCACTGAAAAAGGTACCACCGTCGGTTCAACGCTTTTCTCAATGCTTCTTTCCGCACTTCTTTCAATATTTTCCTCAATACTTTTTTCCGCCTCGATCGTCGCATCCTCATGCGGATGATCGAGGTGGATCATCACCGCGCCTTTGGCACCAAGCGTGGCGAGAATATGGTGTTCGAGATGTTCGACGGCGGCGTGCGCGGCGGCGACGCTCCACAGCGACGGCACCACTAAATGGAAATCGACATAAGTGAAATCGCCGCTGACGCGCAGTCGCAGATTGTGCACATCATGCCAAGCGGGATCGCGGATTTGATTGATCGCGGTGACCACGCGTTCGACGGCGTGCGGGTCAACTTCATCGAGCAGACCGCGCATGGCTTGGCGCACCAAGCGGCTGCCGACCCAGAGGATGAACAAGGCGAGTAAGATGGCGATGCCGCCATCAAGCCACACGCGCCACGGACTGTTCGGTGGCAATAACCAAATCAGTCCAACGCCGACGATGACTCCCAGGCTGGTCCACACGTCACTCAAGACATGCTGGCCATCCGCCACTAAAATTGCCGACTTGGTTCGGCGGCCGACTTTCAGCAACCAGGTGCCAAGGAAGAGGTTGATCACGGCGGCAATGACGATCAGGCCTAAGCCCAGGTCAATCTGCTGCGGTTGATGGCCGACGATCAGACTCGATATCGCCTGCCATACGATCGCCGCTGCGGCCAACACAATGGCTCCGCCCTCGAAGCCGATGGACAGGTACTCTGCCTTGCCATGGCCATAGGGGTGTTCGGCGTCGGGCGGCGCCGAAGAGAAGCGGAAACACCAGAACATGAAGCCAACTGCCGCCACGTGAACGACCGATTCCAATGCGTCCGACAAAATGGTGGCCGAGCCAGTCAACAGGTACGCCCCCATTTTGAGTCCCAGCATCACCAAACCGGTGAGCAGGCTGAGCATGGCGGCACGGGAACGCAGACGCTGATCGGGCATGGCCGGGAGTGTGGGGAATTTTCAAACGGCGAAAGTCCAGGCGGTTGGGCAGGTCCGTCGCAGGACTCCGCGACAGCGATTGACCCAGCCAACGATGATCAGAAAGTCCGCGCTCGATTCTTTTCCCTTCTTTCCCTTTCCTGCTTTTCCTTCCTTTTCTGTTCACCGTTTCTTCACTGGATTGTCCGACTGCCGGTTTCCGCCGGCCTGCGCAACGCTTACCGAACCTTCGATCCTTCCTGGCAACCCGCTTTTCGACCACTTACCGGATTATCGCCAACCCTTGTTCTGATCGCTAGTTCGCACTTTTGCTGCAACGGATGATCCTCGTTCTCTGACGAGGTTTCTATGGAATTTATCTGGTATGGAGTGGTAGCCCTGGTGGCTGTCGCTCTCGGCGCTGGCCTAACTGCCGCACTGTTTGCAAGCCGTAGGCGTCAGGCGCGTGACGCCGTGCAACGAGCGCTCGATGACGCCAAACGGGCGCTTGATAGCGCCAAGCAGGCCATGGAAAGCCGCCTTAAAGCGGAACACGACGCCGCCGTCGCTCAGCAAGTGACGCAACAAGTCACGCAGCAAGTCGCCCAACAAAAAGCCGCTGCTGAAGCCGAATTGACCCGTCATCGCCAGGCCCTCGAAGCGGACCTCGC
>JANMYZ010000482.1:0-7986 GCA_031382605.1 Planctomycetota bacterium
ATCGCATCCTACCGACAGCCTGGCCCGCTGTTTTAGATGAGGTCGCCAACGATACGGCCCACGTCCAACGCTATCGACAATTTCTTGCCCAAGCCGGCCGCGAGGAATCCGAGGATCTGCGGCAGGCCATTACCGGAATCCGAGCATTCATGTTTGAGCCATTGCAGTACATCAAGCCAGCTCGGCCCTTCCCATGCATCTGGTCACCTGGGCAGGGATGGCGCAAACCATGACACTGCTACCGCTTTCTTGAATTTTGCGGGGACATTGCGGGGACACACCATGTCCCCACGGGGACAACGTTCGCGGGGACATTTGCGGGGACATCATCGGAGTTGCGTCAGGGTCGCGGGGACATTCTGACGAGGCCCATCACGCCACCTCGCCTAGAAGTCGCTGCGCCATCAGGAGATGTGGCGCAAGGTCGCCCGCGAGAGCTTGCGTGAAATGATCGACCCATAAGGCGCCACCATCTTGACGTTCTAAGTCTGAGCAGTTGCCCCGACCATTTGTTTCGGGGGCTTCGCCCCCAAACCCCCGCGACCTTTGTCGCCCTTCATCCTGGCCGAAACGGCCAGGATGTTTGCGTGATGGGCTGCGCCCATTTTATCACGCAAAACAGGGCTCGGCGGTCGGGGCGGCAGTGGCCGCCAGACTTTGGGGCTGCGCCCCGAACCCCCGCGACCTTGGTCGCCCTTCATCCTGGCCGCATGTGGCCAGGATGTTTTGCGGATGGGCTTCGCCCATGGTATCCGCAAAACCAGGGCTCGGCGGTCGGGCGGCTGGCGCCGCCGGTTTGAAGAGGTTTGAAGACCGGGCAGCCAACCCGATCGCTTAAACAGAAAGCCCTTCGGCAGCGATGTCGAAGGGCTTTCTCTTTTCTAAGACAAGTCTTAAGTCGCTGACAAGGCGGTTCAAAGATACCGCACTCAGCTGATGAGCAGCGCGCAGAATCTTAGTCATGACGCGCATGGCTTCGACTTGGCTGATCGAATCCAGCGTGTCTTCGAAATTTTCTGCCGTGACTGGCAGCATGATGACGATCCGTTTGCCATGGTTCGTCACCACGGACTTGTCGTCGTAGGCGGACTGTCACGCCTCGGGCTTATACAACTCGCTCGTGGTGAGAAACGGCATGGCTGTTCTCCGTTGTCAAAAGTTTTTCAATTTATCGTCACTATCAGCGGTCTGGCGGCGCCGCGATGAACGACCATTGCGGTGGAAGTTTAAATTCCGACTGCGGTTTCTCGGTTCATGAGGGGTGGCGCACGCGTGGGGTCGGACTACCTTTTGTCGCCATGCGCATCGCCCTGCTTTTTATGCTCGCCACCGTTTTGATGTCGGCGGAACCGTTCTCCTTGGCGAAGCTCAGCAACGCGAACAAAGACCTGACCACCGTGCGCGTAGCTTTCGTGCAGGAAAAAAACCTCGCCATCCTGGATCAGCCGGTGATCAGCCCAGGGGTGATTGAAATCAGTCGGCCACTCGGCTGCGTGCGGTGGGAATATACCGGTAAATCCGTATTGATCTTTAAAGACGGCCATTTGCGGCGTTTTGGTGCCGAGGGCAAAGAAGAAACCATCGCAGCGAAAGATCAGGGGGTGAGCTCGCTGACCTCGCAAATGAAGGCGTTCCTTAACGGAGACTGGAGCGCGATGGAGGAACTCTTCACCATCACGCGCGCTGCCGATGGCGTTCCACAATTAAACTTCACGCCTAAAACAGCAGATCTGTCCAAATACATTACCGGACTGACGATTCGTTGGCGGGATGATTTATCCGCACCCCAACATATGTTGCTGATCGCTGCTGGCGATGACCGCACGGAATATCGTTTCGACCCGCCACAGCTTGGCGTTGAACTTCCGGCAGCGCGATTCGAACGACCATGAGCGATCCGCTTGCTCGCGCGACGACTTCCTCAAGTCGTCGCTGGTTGATCTTTGTTATTTGGGGTTTGGCCGCCGTCGTCATCGGCATCTTGGCTGCCAAAGCGCATTATTCGCCTGATCTGCGCGGCATGTTGCCGAAGAACGATCCGGTCTTCGTGCGTGAGATGGATTTCTATGCGCGGCAAGGCGCCACCCGCATGTTGGCTCTCGAAGCCGAAGGCGAACTGAGCGCGTGCAAAGCCGTGCTGACCAAAGCGGTCGCTGCGGTTGCGCCGCTGGGAATCACACCGTTTGATGGTGGCGGCGCGGGTGCGGTCGCACGCGCTGCCGAAATTATTCGCGCGCATCTGCCCGCACTGACCACTCCAGAACAGTTGCAAGAGCTCGAAAAGAATCTTGGTCGTGAGCGGCTTGATGCCTACTTGTTGGCCTTCAAAGAACGTGCCCTGCGCCCGGAAGACGCCTTTACTGCCAGTGCAGCGCGACGTGATTTACTGGCCATTTCCGGTCGGGTGATGCAGCCGCTGTTGGAAGGTCTGAGCGGTTCTGAACGCGATGGCATATTTATGCGCCATAGCGATGGCCGACATCTGATGGTGGTTCTGGAAGTGCCTTTTGATCCGCAATCAATGTCACAAACCGCACCCATGATGGATGTCATCGATCACGAGATGAGCGCGGCAAAAGCCAGCGGAGTCACTCTAGAGGCGATTGGTTCCTATCGTCATTTCCGCGATAATATGGCGGCGGTGTATGCCGATTTGTCGAGCAGCATGCCGGTGGCGATGGTGCTGATCTGCTTGATTTTATTTTCGCTGATTCCCAATGTTCGTGCCCTGCTGGCCTTACATGTTCCGGCGATCATTGGCATGGCTGGTGGCGTTGCTGCCGTGGTTATTTTGGGGCTTGATGTACCGCTGCCCATATTGGGTTTCGCCGCTGGCATGTTGGGCGTGGCGGTGGATTACGGACAACACGTGTTGGTGGGAATTCGCTCGGGCGAAGGCGCCTTGGTCTGGCGACCATTGCTTATCAGTTGGCTGACGACGGCATCCGCATTTGGCGTATTGATGACCAGCTCCGTCCCAGGAATTCGCTGCGTGGGCATCATGGTGACCTGCGGACTCGGCATCGCTTTGCTGGCGTCGCTGACATTGTTGCCACATCTGACCCCGGTGCTCAAACCACAAGATCATTGGTTGCGCATCAGCACACCATTATTGGCGCTGTGTCTGCGGCGACCGCTGATCAACTGGGCGATTGCGGCCGTCATCACCGCTGCGCTCATGCCTGGGCTGTGGTTCCTCAGCCTGAATGACAACCTGAAAAGTTACGACGGCAGTAAGCGCGAAACCTGGACCGCATTGGAATCTTTTCTGGTCCGCTGGGGTTCGCTCTCTTCGTCTGATTTTATGGTCGGACAAAACCAAGACCTTGGCACGGCTCTGGATAACGTCGCAGCTGCACGCGAACGCGGTGGATTCAAACCCAGCATGATCGAACGACTGATGCCCGGCCCAGCAACGCAAGCGACGCGAATTGCCGGATGGAATGCCTTCTGGCAACGCCATGCCGATTCCTTCGCGACGGATCTTGACGCTTCGGCCAAGGCCATCGGCCTACGCCCGCAAGCCTTTACCGAATCAATCGCGCTCTATCGCCCAGTCACCACCGTGGCGCCAATCACTTTGGCAACGTGGACTGGCAGCGCGGTTGAGCCATTGATACGGACGTACTTTGCGCACTTAGACAATGATCGTTGGCAGGTGTCGTCACCGGTTGCCAAATTAACTCGCCAAGAAGTAGACCGCACGCACCAGGAGTTAAACGATCAGACCCTGGAAGCGCCGGTGTGGCTTGCCAGCCGTGAGCACATCGGCCACACCTTAATTGCCGTGGTCGCCAACGATTTGACCACCCGCTCCATCGCCATTGTCCTGATCGTCTTGTTCGTCGTCGTGTTGATCGAACGCCGTGTACGAGCCGTACTCGCGCAACTGCTGCCGCCAGGAATCGCACTCGTATGGACCTTCGGCCTGCTTGGTTGGATGGGAATTCAATTAGATCCCTTCGCCGTGCTTGCCGCCGCATTCATTGGCGGCATCGGCATCGACAGCGCCGTTTTTTTAACCCACAGCCCCAAAGCCCGAACCATATCGCCCGTGCTGGTGGCATCGCTCACCACCATCGTCGGCATGGTATCGCTCGTGAATGCCCAACATCCCACCATTCACACCATGGGTCGCACGTTACTCATCGGGATGAGTTGCTGCTTAGTCGCCTGTTTGTTGATCACGCCATCGATCGCTCAATACGGTAAAGCTGCGATCAAAAAGGCTGATTAACGCGCCAGCCGCCAGCCGCCGCCAGTTGCTTCCAGAACCTCGCCGCGCATCGCTGCGCGCGTCAGCCACATGTCGATGACCAACTGATTCAGCTCTGCCAGCGCGGTGAATGCTCGCAGATAGCCCAATAATTCTGGCGAGGTGAAAGTCGAATGACGCGCCGGATCGTCGGCAACGAACACGCTAAAACGCCGACGTGGACTGGTGAAAGAATAGCCACCCTTCGCCGTGCTGTAGGTCCACGATTCGCCAGCGATGGTCATGCTGCGCGCCAAGCCCTCTGACATTTCCCGCCGACTGGGCTGGAAATCACTGTCGGGCTGGGCTATAGCCACCACGATTTCATATTTTAGACGTAAATAAGCAGCAATCTGGGACAGCTCAATCATGTTCACACTTGTAGGCGCTGATGACATGGCGGGAAGGGAAGAAGTTATTTGGCAACGAGTGGAAGGCAGGTTTGCCGACGCGAGCAACGCATCGAAGCTCTCGTCAATGGCTTCGCGGTGGAATCAAACGTTCTCTCTTTCCCCCCTCACAGCTCCACTGACCAGGCTTCTTCTCAGCAATAGTATGACCGTAAATCGCCGATTGATGTGGCTTTGCTTCGTTCACCACGAGCCATCTCAGTATCATCGTGCACACTTCGTTGATGACGAACAACGAATGCATTCTATTGGTGTATTCAGATCACGATTCACTTGTGCTGACTTTTTGCTGACTTTTTGCTGACTCTTTTAGCTTACCCTTTGCTCACCATTTGGAGATTTCTGTGCGCCTGATGTTCGCTTCGTTGTTTATCTTAACACTTACTCACGATCACCTGCTTGCGGCCGAGCCACTGACCATCAAAGCCATCGCTGGGCTGCAGTACGACGTGAAGCGTTTCGCCGTCGAACCTGGTGCCACGGTCGCCATTCTTTTCGTCAACGATGACGCCACTGACATGCCACATAATATGGTGTTTACGAAACCAGGGAAACGCATGGATGTCGTCAATGCCTCTTTGGTTATGGGTGCTGACGCGGTGAAACTTGGTTTCGTTCCGCAAATGCCGGAGGTCATTGCCAGCATTCCAGAGGTGAAACCGCACATGACGGCAAAGCTCAGTTTTACGGCGCCAACTGAGAAAGGGATTTATCCATACGTTTGCACGTATCCTGGGCACGGTCTGATTATGTTTGGAGATATGTATGTCGGCGTTGCGCTGCCGGCGATCAAGCCTGAGACCGTCACCACGAGTTCAACGAATCCGCATGCCTTTCCCCTCACTCGTCCGTATCTGTATCGCTTATTCATGCCTGACTCAAATCCGGCGTCCGTGGCAATCATGTTGCCGGGCGAGCTGAATCTGTGCTGGGATGCGGCGAATTGCCGCCCTCGCTATCTGTGGCGTGGCGCTGGCGTTGACATTTCTCCGTACTGGAAAGGCAACGGCAGTGGTCGGGTGAAACTCTTGGGTGAAAAAATATGGAGTGCCGGAATTCAAAGTCCGCTGCGCTGGTCCAAGAGCGCCGTTCCCGTGATCGCTTTCAAGGGTTACGCGCTGATTCAGGGTTATCCGGAGTTCCACTACACGATTGATGAGGTATTGGTGAAAGAACTGGTGAAAGAACACGACGCAGGCAAAGGACTGACGTCATCCTTCGTGGTCGATAGCGACCAGCCGTTGTTGTATGTCGTCGACGCCACGCAGAGCGCGCTGTTTAGCAGTTCGGTTGGCGCTTTCGCCGACGGGACGCTGACGGTGCCAGCTAAAAAAGGACGGTCGTTTTCCGTTACATTGATTCCTGCGGCGAAGGAGGCCAAGTAATGAAAACGTCGCCACTTTCGCCCCTTTCGCCACTTCCGTCCCTTCAGCTTATGTCGTCGATTTTCTTGCTGACGCTGACCTCGGGGCTCATGCACGCCGCCTCGATCGCTGATCACTATAAGATCGAAAAACTGCCGCTGCCTGCGGGATTGGATCCGCAAGTCGGCGCGCTAGCGGTGACGCCGTCGGGGAAACTCATGGCGGCCTTTCATCGCGGCGAAGTGATGACCTATGATCCGGCGCACCAGCACTGGCATCCCTTTGCCTTCGGCTTGCACGAACCACTCGGCATGATCGCCATCAGCGACCGTGAAGTGTTGGTGATGCAGCGTCCCGAACTGACACGCCTCATCGACACCGACGGCGACGGAACCGCCGATGTGTACGAGACCGTGTGCGACGATTTCGGTATCAGCGGCAACTACCACGAATTCGCCTTTGGCCCGGCACGCGATGCCAAGGGTGATCTGTACATCGGCCTGAACGTCGCGAGCAACGGCGACAAAACCGAAAGCGAATTGCGCGGTGCTTTCCGCCATTTCAGCGTCACCCATGACGAGGTCGTGAAAAACTGGAAAATGGCTAGAGGGAAAATCGGCCGCATGTATTCGGTTGTACCATATCGCGGATGGGTTCTAAAAATTGACGGGAAAACTGGAAAAATGACGCCGTTTGCCAGCGGTGTGCGTTCGCCCAACAGCCTCGGCTTTGATGCCGAAGGGCGACTGTTGGTATGCGACAACCAAGGTGATTGGTTAGGCAGCAGCAAGGTGCACCATATCGTCGAAGGCGGATTCTATGGACATCCGGCAAGTTTAGTGTGGCGCGATGACTGGAAGTTAGGCAATCCACTGATGGTCCCAGTCGCCAAGCTCGACCAATTGCGCACCCGTGAAGCGATCTTCTTTCCGCAATCGATTCTCGCCAATTCTCCAACCCAACCGTTACTCGACACCACCGCTGGCAAGTTCGGCCCCTACGCCAATCAGATGTTCGTCGGCGAAATGAATATTTCGCGCATCATACGTTTGTTGCCTGAAACCGTGGCTGGTGTGACGCAGGGCGCAGCGTTGCCCTTTTATGAAAAAAATGGCCTTACTGCAGGCGTAAATCGCCTCGCCTTCGCGCCTGACGGAACGCTCTATATTGGACAAACCCACCTGAGCTGGGCCGGCGGTGAAGGCATTCAGAAACTCACCTGGAAGGGCACCGTGCCGATGGACGTGCACCACATCAGTCTGACCAACGACGGCTTCGATTTCCGTTTCACCAAACCTGCCAATCCCACAAGCATGACCCCGCAAGCATTCCAGATTCGCCGCTACTACTACGAATATCATGAAGCCTACGGTGCTGACACCGACGACGTGACCAACGTCGCGGTAACGGCAATAAAACCGGGCAAGGATGGCACGACCTGGTCGCTGACGCTCGACCATCTTAAGCCGGGTTACGTTTATGAATTTACCTGCAAAGGCATTCTCGGCACTGACGGCGAAGAGCTGATCAACACGCTCGTTTGTTATACCTGCAATCGTTTGCGCGATGGCTCTGCGCCTGTACCGCAGATTCCTGGGACGGGGCCGAAGAAGGCACCGAAAGAGAAGGGCAAAACGCCGAGCGGGAAATAGCGCAGGCCATTCGCAGTGATTGAAAAATTCTGCTGTTAAGCGGTTTTCTCTGCCGACATACATGACGTGAACCACGCGCGCACGGCGTCCAAATCATCACAGCGCAACAGACGAGTCCGATCTTCTTCCGCGCCGACGAAAAGCCCGCCAGCGCGATAGTAGCGCACTAATTGTTTGAGCTTGGCTAAGCTACCGCGTCGGCCGCGAACGGCCTCTACGGCAGACGCGTAACGCAGGGCAAAATCAGCGGCCTGGGCTCGCGTTGGGGGCGGGCCACCGGCTGCCTGAGAAAAAATCCAGGGATC
>JANMYZ010000511.1:0-35989 GCA_031382605.1 Planctomycetota bacterium
CACGGAATGGTTGGCGTAAACATTACGCTGACTGCACTAACTGAGCTGATGTTCAGGTGATAATCGACGCGCGCCGTTCTGAAGAAGAGCGGCGCGCGTTTTTGAAGAGCGGCTCGCGAAAGACAGTTTTTCAAGGAAGACCTATTTATGCGGTCATTGATTATAGTTATCTTAATGCTTGTGGTATTCAGCGGTTGCTCATCACGGAATTTTGGCACTGAAAAGCTCATACACATTTACAAAGGTGATTTACAGGATCGCGTAAGTAAATTCTGTGATAAATATAATCGCCCACCAACTAGCGATGAGATTGGATTTAAAGGCCTGCCGTTGCCAGCGTATTATTGGTATATTTCTGACTACACCGACGACAAGAAAAGCGGTTACAAAGTCATGATTATCGACAAGGAGACGGATGAGGTAATTATTCTGCGGGCAGGAAAGACAGACCTGGTAAGACCCTGAAAGGGGCATTAGTGCCTTTGCGCTGCTTTGCGGCAAAAGGGTTCTCTATGCTTTTTTCTAGGCCCATCTCAGCCGACATTATGAGCCTGACGCAGTGTGAGGCCGTTGCCTAATCTTTCGCCGTCTTTTCTTGTGATGACCATCAGGCCTCTCATAACTCGCGCAAATTCACCCGAGCGCAAATCCACATGAGCGAAAATATTTTTATTTCATTGACGAATCCGCTCACCTCGGCTGGTGCCCCCGTGCAGCTGGCCACTGGGGTGGCGATTTTGGTTGGGCAAAATCAAGCCGACGTTCGCGCTTCGGCCCGCCTTATCATTGAACAACTTTTGCACGCTGGGCGTCAGGTGGTGGTGATTGATGATCATTTAGGCAGCGTCGGACTGCGCGTACGCAGCGATCGTCGGGCACACGGATTCGCCATCCCGATTTTTGGCGGTGCCTATCAAGATCTTCCCATGCCCGACGACATGGAGGTTCTCGCAGACGTGCTGGAGCAGAAACGCGTATCTGCCGTGCTGTGTTTGCAGGGTGAACCAACTTCTTTTGGCCGTCGCGTTGGGCAGTTGCTGCATAAATTCCGGATCAATAAAACACCCCTGACAGTGGTGATTCTGCCGGGTTGGGTTCTTGGCGATGATTCGTGTCGCGCGCTTGGGGACGAGCACCTGTCAGGTTCGCAGCACGAGCAGCACCTGGTGGCAGTAAACCCGACCCAGGAATGGTTGCGGCGCCAAGCGTCGTCGATCGAAGCCATGGTGATGCATCGCATGGCAGCTTTGGATCCCTATCAGCAGGAGATCAAACATTGGTATTCATTGCAGGCGACCAGCGCCACGAACCGACTTCCGTCTTTGGCCTCCTTAGCAACTGGTCAAGCCATCGTCATTTCGGTGCCCTCTCTCGTTCCGATAATCACCCTGATCGCTCAGCCAGAAACGGCGTTAGAAGCCGCAGGCGAGGCTGTGTGTCGCGAGATAGTTGACCCCACCGACTTGCTGGAAGAACTGCAAAATCAACAGGCGCTCAAAGAGCATCGTGATCGTTACGCCGTCTTAGAACAGGCGCGTTCTGGTGCGCTGGTAAGCACGATTGCACGGGCAGTGGGTTGGCCACAAGCGAAGATCATCGCGACGTTGACCGAGCATCACCTCACCCCGTGTTTGCGCTCCACAGAAAAGCCAGTTCTGGATCCCTCAGAGTCGGAATTGATTCTTCGTACATTTACCGAGTACCAATCGGTCAAAGCGATCGTCGCAGCAACTGGCATCCCGCGCCCCGTGGTGGCTGCCATACTGGCGACCGTCCCGCGCGCACAAATTTCAGCATGGAAGCGTTTGGCGCTCAAGCGCTATCAAATCAATTACTGCGCCAACAAGAAACAACCCGCAGGAAAAAAATCCGCCGTTGCCCGGTGATCCTAGAAAACGCAGTAAAGAACCATTTTACCGCTATACCCCGTTGGGGCACCCAGCCGCTAAGAGCGCAATACCCTGTTGGGGCACTTAGGACTTACAGCACAATCAAGCTTCACCTGTTTACTGAAGCCATTGATCATCTCAATTTTGATTTAAACCTTTGCTTTTCTTAGCGTCTTTGCGCCTTCGCGGTGGAAGTATGAATTCCTACTACGGTTTTTAGGCTTACGACGGTGACCGAGGTGTCAGTGAGTGTTGCTCGACGACTTCTGGCGTTCTGATTCCCGAGGCTCCATCGCGGTCTCTTGTCCGGTGGTGAGCTTGGCACGGCGAAGGAGCTATCGCAGATGACCTATTCCCGTAACCGTTCCGGTGATTAAGAACTCGCACTCATGCCTGTCGCCATTGATTCCTTCCAATCCATGTCCATGCCCTTGGTGATCTCTGCTGTGGTGGCAGTGGTGCTGTTGGCAGTCCACGCTGGCATCGCGCTGGTTATCGTTCGCGGTATCGCGGGTGATGACGGCGATCCGCGAGGGATTGGAAAACGTTTCTTTCTGCGAGTGGCTTTGGTGTGCGGGGCGCTGAATTTGGCGCTGGTTCCGGTAACGGTAATGATGCTTGCCCCTGCCGGATTGACCAACCGCACGATGATCGCGATGGAGCTGGGACTTGCGTGCCTGTTGGTCAGCACGCTGTGGATTTGGCGCGAATTAGCCGCGCCCACACGCGGCAGCGGCACGCAGTTTCCGCACATCGTCGGTGGATTTTTGCTGTTTTGCCTCGCCTTGGTCACCATCAAGTTGGTGCATCAAGACGAAGTGTCCTATGCCTATCGAGTGGCCAATCCGCCCAAGGAAACGCTGAGCGCGGTGGCCGTGGCCTCTACGCCAGTGCCGGTGGCAACACCAACGATCGCTATTCCAGCAGGAGCCGATGCCGATCCGGTCTTCGTCAAAGGCGAAAAAGTTTTCAAGACCATCTGCATGAGCTGTCACGCATTGGATAGGCGCCTGGTTGGCCCGCCGATTCAAGAAATTGCCGAAGTCTATAAAGGTAACCCGGATGGCATCGCTGCCTGGGCCAAAGCTCCTGGCAAAAAACGCCCAGATTATCCGCCCATGATCGCGATTCCGTTTCCGGACGAAGATCTCAAAGCCGCTGGCGTTTACATGTTGAAGGTCGGCGCAAAGTAAAAAGAAGAGAGCTCAGGGGAGCTTAAGAGAACATAACAGCGCTTCAGATCGTGCGCTGATACTGCGGCGCGTATTTTCCCGGTGCGTAATTCGTCATTCGCTCAAGCATCAGCTTTTGCATAACGTCATCGCTGGGCGCGGCGTATTGCACGAAGGGCCAAATGGCAATGGAGCCACGGCTATCGAACTGTCCGATGATTTCTAGGTATCGCGGCGCCAGCAAGCGCACCAAATCATCACAGATAATACGGCAAACGTCTTCGTGAAAATCGCCATGCATGCGAAAGCTGCCGAGATATTCCTTGAACGATTTACTTTCCACCAACAGCGCTGACGGAATATAATTCAGATAGATGTCGGCCCAATCGGGCTGGCCGGTGACCGGACACAGGCTGGTGAAACGCAGGCAATTGTTGCTCACCCACAAACGATCACAGACGAATTCACGGGCCAGCGACAGCGGCACCGCTTCCAATAGTTTCGGCGCATAGGTGAACGGCGTGTCGCGGCGTTTACCGAGCGTCGCGGTGGGCAGTTGTTTCGCTGTGCGGCTATGGCCAGCGTGATGAGCAGCAAGACGAGCAGCAGATGATCGGGCGCGGGCCATAAGATACCTCGGGCGGCGGATCATGTGAGTTTTTCCGCAATTCCCACCCCCAAGGGCTAGCCCATCAACGCCGTTGCCGAATTCGTGTCTCTGCGGTTATGGCTTTTCTTGCCCTGGCGCGACGTGAAACAACGCGTCATCAAGCACTTGGTCGTAGGTCGCTTCCTGCACGATAAAATCCAAGCGATTGCCTTGCGGATCGTCGCTGCGAATCGCTATTAATGCGCGCTTCGCATCGAAAGTGAGCACCAACATGGACAGCTGTTCTTTGAGTTTCACCGCACTGGGCGTAAGGCGAATTTCAGCGCCCATGTCTGCCGTGGCGATGGCAAGGATAGAAAAGTCAGCTTGCAGAGTTGCGCGGTCAAAACGGAAACAGGCCATCAGCCGACGTTCGAATTCATCATCTCCGCCGATGGGCACGGTTTTCACATCTGGCTTTTCTCCAGAAAAAAGTTGCGCGACTTCCCAGCGCGTCTTGCCATCGCTGATATAGCGTTGTTTCGATTCTTGATCATCCGCCTTGGTCACGATCACGTGGTAACGCTGGGGAAAGGCCAGGTAAAATTGCACCTGCTGTTCGCGCACGGGCGCGGTCGGATCGGCTGTTTGCCGAGTCAACCAGCGTAGTTTTCCCTGCACCGTGGTGTGTTGTTGCTGAGCAGCGACCACCTGCTCTAAGATCGCGGGGTCGTGTGTGGGCTCACCTGCTGGCTCACCTGCTGGCTCACCCGCGAAGCTCGGTAAAGAGAAAAACACCAGCGCGATCAACGCGAAACCTTGCACCAGGATTTGCATGACAGATGGTCGCTTACCATCATCACGATGCAACGTGGTGAGCGCGTAGCGAAAATATGACGACCATTTTTAAATAAATTCAGGGGCAATAACCATGGCAACCATTTTGGTGATACTCGCACCCGGCGCGGAAGAGATCGAAACGATCACCATTCCCGATGTCCTGGTGCGCGCTGGGCAACAGGTCGTTATTGCTAGCACCACCGACGTTCCCGTGGTCATCGGCAGTCGCGGCATTCCGCTCGCGGCGCACACGTTGCTCTCGCTGGTGCAACAGCAGACCTTTGACGTTATTTACCTTCCGGGCGGCGGCGGTGCAGCAGCGACTCATCGAGATGATCCGCGAATTCAAGACTTGGCGGCCGCGCAATTAGCCGCAGGCCGCTTACTTGCCGTGATTTGCGCTGCGCCCATCGCCCTGGTGCCGCGCGGACTGTGTCGCGGACGACGGCTGACCTCGTTCCCAGGGGTACGCGCGCAAGTCGAACCGCATTGCGCCGCTTGGCTCGACCAAGCGGTTGTTGTCGACGGCAATTTGATCACCTCGCAAAGTGCGGGAACCGCGATGGCTCTTGGGTTAGAACTGGCCCGTATGATCGCGGGCGTGGACGTTGCCAGTAAAGTAGCGCAAGACATGCTGGCCACGGCTGTCTGAGCTGGTGAACACCTTTCATATAAGTGAAGCGACCTATGCGACCAAATACCCTGCTCATGTCCCTGGCCTTGGCGTTATGCGCTCCGGCGCTGTGTTCTTCAGCCTTGTACGCTGCTGATAACAACGAGGTGAAATCCGAGTTTGAAAAAGCTTTTACCAAAGGTGAGTCCAGCGATAAAAAAGATGCGCTGCGCATGGCCCAAGGCCTAGGCAAAGATCACGATGACCTTGCTTTTGAACTTTTGATCAGAGGCGTCAGCGACCGCCAAGTTCACGACGAAGCGGTCATCGCTCTGCGCGCGCGAACGGGGTTGCAGCCAACCTTGCTGAACCGTGGCAGTGGTTATCCAGGATATCCCGCCAGCGACGACGCCAGCGAATGGAATAATTGGCTTGGACAGCGCAAAAAAGAAAAAGACGCACTGAAGAAAATAGCTGAAAACTCTGCGAAGCTGAAAGAGTTCGAAGACGCAGAAAAGAAGAAGGCCGCTGAAGCAAAGGATGGCAAGCCGGGAGAAAAAAACGGCGAAAAGCCAGCTCCTGACGGCGAAAAACCAGCTGACGGCGAAAAGCCAGCTGACGGCGAAAAGCCAGTGGCAAAACCGCCCTATGAGCAACCATCAGACCTGGGCAAGCTCGATCGCCTGGTGTTCAAATCCGGCGGCAGCTTGGTGTGCTATGTTCTTTCCAAGCGCGTGAACGCCGACGGCCAATTGCAGTCCGTACGCGTTGTCCACCAGAACAATGGCGGAGAAGAAATTTTAGCTGCTGATTTAATTGCGCGTATTGACGAAGACATTCGGTGATCGAACCAACGAACGTTGGTCGGCATCCGGAGAGAAAGTCCCTGCCGTCGATTCCTTCGGTTTTTTTTCGTCATTTATATCGAGGCCCTGTGCGACTATGAAAGGTCTTTATCCCGGCTCATTCGATCCACCGCATGTTGGTCATCTCGATGTGATCCGGCGGGCAGCGGCACAGGTTGATCACTTGATCGTCGCCGTCGCGCTCAATCCCGATAAAAAGCCGCTGCTGAGCGCTGATCAGCGCGTCGCCTTATTGACCACGTTGTGCGCTGAACTTGGAAATGTCACCGTGGTGACCTATCACGGCGCCACGGTGATTTTTGCCAAAGCCCAGGGCTGCACCGTGCTGTTGCGCGGCCTACGCAACGCGACTGATCTTGAGGCTGAATTTGCGATGGCGCAGATCAACCGCGCTTATGGCATCGACACGTTATTTTTGCTCGCCGACGCCGCGCAACAACATCTGAGTTCACGTTTAGTCAAACAGGTCGCAGCAGCAGGTCTATCGCTCAACGCTCTGGTGCCACCAGCCGTGGCAACCGTCCTTGCCCGTCAATTCGCCTGAACAGGCATAAGGATTCGATCATGGCTGAATGTTTACGCGGAAGCCCTTGTCCGACGCCCAAGCTCGGACCGCTCCTGATTGACGAGGCCTATGTTGCCGCCATCGAAAAGCTGGTCGAATACGCGTCGCAAGCGAGCACCGATCTTCAGGCACAACATGGTATCGAAGTATCGTTTGACGATGAAGACGCGGGCGTTCTCGCGCTCGACACCATCATTGCGCGCGTGCGTGCACGCAACTGGCCGGCTGAATCAAGTCCCTTTAAATGGCATGCGAATGCGATGGGCTCCGTGCTCGCCTGCATCATGTTGAAACGCGGTGACTCCATCACCGCTTTCCGCGCCAAAGACAACTTCACCAATTTTTCCGTCTACGTACCAACGACCAAAGTAGAATATTTTCCCTTCCACAAAGTGGTGAAATGTATGGGCAGTCCCGACGCGGGAATGGTCGCCGCCTATTACGCCGAATTTGTCGGCGATATGTAAATTAATGCGCCGGGAAAGTACAGGCGCAGGTCGTGCCTTGTCCTGGGCTGCTGGTAATGCTGATGCGGCCACCCATGCGCCGCATGTTGGTAAAACAGGTCGACAGCCCAAGGCCGGTGCCGCGTTCGCCTTTGGTGGTGAAGAATGGATCGAAAGCGCGCGCTAAGGTTGCCGCATCCATACCGCTGCCGGTGTCTGCGACTTTGAGGACGACGATAGCGCTGCCGGCATCATCGACACCGTGACGTACGGTAACGGAAATGGTTCCGTAATCGGCAATCGCATCACGCGCATTCACTACCAAATTCACTAACACCTGTTCCACCGAAACCACATCGGCCATCACCGTGATCGGCGCATCGGGAAGCTGCAGGTCGAGGAAAATGCGCTTGGGCACCGTGCTCCGTAATAACGGCTGAAGGGAGCGCGCCAGATGCACGACATCCACTTTCATTTCCGTCGCTTCGCGGCCTTTACCGAAACTGAGTAAGCGTTTGACTAAAGCTCCAGCGCGAGTGGCCGCGTCTAGAACTAAACTCGTTCGTTGCGTAATTTCCGCTGGTTTGATGCCCTCACGTTGTACGAGCTCGGTCTGCCCGATAATGGTGGTCAGTAGATTATTAAAATCATGTCCAACGGAGCAGGCCATGCGACCAAGAGCTTCCATTTTTTGTTGTTGGCGTTCGCCTTCTTCACGTGCTCGCAAGGTCCGTTCCGCTTTCATGCGTTCTTGCCGCTCGTAATAAAGCCCGCAAATAAGCGCCACTTGAGTCGCAAAAGCTTGTTCGCTGTCACTCCACCGCCTGGCCTCGCCGACGTGCTCCAGACACAATACCCCGACGGTCTTACCGCCGCGCCAAATGGGGGCGTCAAGCAGAGCGCCGATGCCCAGTGGTTTCAGATAGATCGCGCTGAAACAATGGGTCGCAGAATGTTGGTGAGCGTCTTCGGCAGGAATCACCACTGCACGATCAAGCGCTTCGAAGTACGGTAGAAAATCTTTACGACACAACGCCATTCCATGGGTGTGCGGCTGGCCCGTAACGAACAAGTCCTGACAGATGATGGAGTCTTCGCGATCGTCTCTGAGCCACACCGACGCACGAGCGACGTTCAAGCCAGACGCGGCCAGTTCGGTCAAACGCTCCAGAATACTGACACCATTTGAGCCGTCTTCAGCCAACGATAAGCGAACTAAATGAACCAATGCATCTTGAGCAGAAGGCGGCAGCACAGTATGGAGATCAGTAGGCATTGAGTGAGAAGGTCGCTCAAAATTACCGATTTCGCAAGTATCTCGGCCGGCAACCTTGCTTCGTCACTCCGCTGCCACCTCGCCTTGTTCGTAGGCTTGGTAGAGCTGGGCGTAGGCGCCACTTTGTGCCATCAAAGTGCGGTGATCACCGATTTCCACAACGCGACCGTCACGAACAACGGCAATGCGATCGGCGTCGCGGATGGTGGCAAGGCGATGGGCAATGATGATCGCCGTGCGTCCGTGCGACAAACGCCGTAGCGCATGTTGGATGCGCGATTCGGTGTGAATGTCGACGGCAGAAGTCGCTTCGTCTAATACCAGCACGGCGGGATCGGCAAGATATGCACGCACCAAACACACTAACTGTCGTTGGCCGTGACTTAAATGCGCGCCCATCGGGCCGACTTCGGTTTGCCACGAGGCAGAGAGCCGTTCGAGCACGTCGTCGGCGCCCAGGGCTTTCGCGGCGGCGATCAATTCGTCATCGGTCGCGCTTGGACGGGCAAGACGCAGATTGTCGAGCACGCTGCCGCTAAACAGAATGTTGTCTTGTAACACCACGCCGACATGACGGCGCAAATCCTGCTGCGCCACGCTACGCACATCGTGGCCGTCCAGACGAACGGCACCCTGCTGAACATCGTAAAATCGCGACAAGAGCTGAACCAACGTGCTTTTTCCGTGGCCGGTTGGTCCGACAATCGCCAACACTTCACCAGCGGGAATGGTCAGCGATAAATCATGAATGACCGGACGCGCCGGGTCATAGCCGAACGTCACGTGATCAAAAGAAACCTCACCGTGGACCTGCGTCAACTGAAGCGGCGTTACTGGATCGATCACCTCTGGCGCCGTATCGAGCAACAGAAAAACCCGTTGAGCAGAGGCGGCTCCGGTGGCAAAGCGTTCAAATAAATCGCCGAGCTCTTGCAGCGGTCCAAGGAAAACAAAAATGTAAAATACCGCCTGGGTTAATTGGCCCATGGTCAATTCATCGCGCTGCAAACCAATGCCACCGACGACCACTAAGATGGCTATCCCCGCCGTGAACAACAACGCCGCATACGGTTGAAACCAGCCCCAGCCCCAGGCCCCACGAATCGCGGTGCGATCCAGTTCATGCAAAAGCTTCTTATAGTGCGCGCGATTTGGCTGCTCTTGTGCCGTCTGCTGAATCACCCGAACGCCACCGACGGTTTCGACTAAATGCGCCGTCACATGGCTTTTCGCTTCGGCCACCCGCGCCCACAGCCGCATGCCCAGGCGTTGAAATGCCACCATGGCCAACAACAGCGCCGGCACTAAGCCGATCAGTGACCAGAACAATAATGGACTAATGATCCACAATAGCGTACCCGCACCGACACAGCGTAATGCGGTAGAGGCCAGCTCTGGCGCAGCATGTACCACCAAAGGTTCGAGTGCCTCAACATCGCGATCGACGCGAGCAACGATTCGTCCGGCCCGCGTGCGATCAAAATAGCGCACCGACAACGATTGCACATGCGCAAACAACTGGGCGCGTAAATCATTGAGCAAACGAATGGAAATCGTCCCCTTCAGCCATTGGATGACGCCCGACAAGCCAAAACGCATCACCCACGTCAACGTTAGCCCAGCGCACATCCAGGCCACAAAACCAGCATCCAGAATCCAGCCGGACCCCTGCGGGATTAATCCGAAATCGATCACTTGGCGAATAAACCACGGACGAGCAAAAATCGAAGCGACTAAAACGACTTCAATGAAAACCACCAATGCGATGCGCCCGCGCACGGGTCGCAGCAAAGCAATAATGCGCCGCAACATTCGGCGATCGAGCCGTTTGCGCGCGAGCGCTTCTTCAATGTCGAGTTCGCTCATGACGCCAAGCCCAATAATTCACGGTAGGCGCTGTTGGTGGCGACCAGTTCGTGATGCGTGCCTGAAGCAACCAGATGACCGCGTTCCAATAAGACGACTCGGTCGGCCAACAAGATGGTCGATAGTTTGCTCGCGATCAGCAGCACGGTGGTGCCGCTGTGCGCGGCAAGGTTTTCTTTGCCAAGACCGCGCAAATTATCGAGAATCCGCCGTTCCGTAAGCGCATCGAGAGCGCTGGTCGCATCGTCACAACAGAGCACCTGTGGACGGGCAATCAGCGCACGCGCCAAACATAAACGCTGACGTTGACCGCCCGACAGCGTCGCGCCGCGTTCGCCGATCTTGGTGGCTAGGCCTTCTGGTAAGCCAGCAATAATATCATCGGCACTGGCCAGACGTAAGGCTTCTCGGATATCGTCGTCGGTCGCGCCGGATCGACCCAAACGCAGGTTCGCCGCCACCGTGTCGCTAAATAGAAAGCTGTCCTGATAGACCACTTGCACGCGTTGACGCAGCGACGCAAAACGCATGTCGCGAGCGTTGTTCCAGCCATCTTGCGCGCTGCCAAAGGAAACCTCGCCTTGGTCCGGATCTGCCAGACGCGGAAGTAATTGCGCTAACGTACTTTTCCCAGAACCCGTGGCGCCAACCAGCGCCACGATTTCGCCTGGGAAGAGTTCAAGATTGAGATGCTCCAGGATCATCACTCCGGCCGGGCTGCGCACGCTGACATCACGCAAACGCAGCCCAAACGCGGTTGCCGGCGCATCCGTATGACCCTGCTCGAATGCCGGTTCGGCATCGAGCAATTCCATAATTCGCGCCGCCGAAGCGCTGGCCTCAGCAAAGGTCTGAATGGTGCGCCCAACGCTTTCGACGCGAAAAATAATGGCCGTAATAATCATCAGTGACGCCACCAATTCACCGATCGTCAGTTGGCCCTCCGCCACCAATCCGGCTCCGCACCACAAAATCCACACATGACTCAAACCAACTAACATCTGCGGCCACGGCAAGCGCATGGAGGCAAACGCCAGACTTCGCCGAGATAAACGCGCAAAACCATCAACGGCCACCTGAAAGCGTGATGTGCGCGCATCTTCCAAGGCGAACGCTTTGATCACCCGCACGCCACCAATGCCCTCGGTCAATTCTTGCGTCACCACATCATAGGCGTCACCAGCGGCGCGATCGAGCATCACCATGCGGCGTGCTTGATGAATGAACATCAGCACGGCAATGATGACCAACACGATGGGAACTGATGCAATCAAGGGATGATACCAAGCGAGCATGCCTAAACAGCCAACGACCACCAACCCGGTTTCCAATAATGTTCGCCAACCGCCGATCACCGCATCGCGGACTTTATCGCTGTCGCGCGTGGTGCGCGTCACGATTTCTCCCGCGCCATGTTTTCGGTGATAGGTCTGATCCAGGCGTTGGACCTGCACCAACACGCGATCGCGCAGGTCGTGCAGCAAACGCTGGCCAAGCACCATCCCCAGCATCGTTCCCAGGTATTGAATAAGCCCACGCACGACCGCGAACGCCATCAGCGCGCTGACCCAAAACCAGGCGCGCGATAAGTCCATGCTGCCATCGGGCGCACGCACCACCGCGACGCCGGACTTCACTTCATCCAAGGCCAAGCCCAACAGATGTTGCGTCACCGGCAGACTCAGATTCACCACCATCGCCACCACCGTCGCGGCGATAAACATCGCCGGGTATCGGCGATAAAAGCCGAAACACCGCAGCAAAGGGTGCGAAAAAGGGCGAAGAGGAGGGCGAAGAGTGACAGCCATCAGTGAGTCGCGCATGATTGTCGCGTGTGGTCAGGCGCAACTAAGCTTTCGCTTTACCTCATCGCCTGTGACAGGCGCGGTAGCGTGTTGGTCGAAGGCCAGACCGTCACGCCCGCATTCATGTGTGTGCAGAGAGAACCCTCGGTGAGTCACCGTGATGAAAATCCCATGGCGGTTACCGCCAGCCCAGCCCCAATCATAAGAATCGCGGAGAGCAGACCTAAAGCACCATATTGATGATACAGTGGCGATGCGCTGGCAATGCCGGCAAGCAAAAAAAAGAGGCCGCAAATGAACAGGTCTTTTTTGTAAATCTTCATTCTTTCTCATCTGATACGAGCAAGTGCTTCTCAAAACAGAGGCGGAAGCCTACTATTTGGGAGGGGGTCCATGTCATGATGACAGCGCAAACTGCTGGGTGCTAATGTTCATGGCGCCGTTCCCACTGCGCTTACCGGACCCATCGACGCGCGTACATCGAATAACAACTGATCTGCGGCATCAATGCGAATGAAGCCCAGCCGAGGAAATTCCAGATCCATGATGACATACAGCGTAATGGCGATGACCAGGGCAAAGCCACACTGATGAATGCGATTTTGTCGTTCCTGCGCCATATCAAGGCCGGCCATGAACGAGCACGTCAACGCCAATGCAATCAACAACAGAAAAATGACCATGGGAGGATGATTTATTTTCGCGACCAAGCGCTTCGTGGCGATATCGAACACGTCATTGAGCGCGGGCAATACCAGAGTCGTCGTCACAGGCGTCATATCAGCGCGACAAGCAACCACGGCCTTACTCCACACCGCGCCTTGGAGAGTTCCGAGTCTGGTCATGCCTTGGCTGACGGTCTCACCAATCGCTGAACCATCGGTATTCAGGCGCGCATCCACATAGCGCCGAAAATCGTCACGAATCGCCGGCTGAAGCTGAACCGGAAGCAAGTCGAGTCGAAGCCACGCGGTGCCGATAGCGTTGGCTTCTTGAGTGATCAGTGCGCGACGATCTTCAAAACGAGAAGCCGCGCCGGAAAAGGTAAAGGCGACCAATAAACCGAAAATGGCGAACACCGCGCCTTCAATCGCGCCACCAATTAGCGGTTCTTCACCGCGCAAACGACGACGGCGACCAACCACGCGTCCGAATTCAAGCATGCAAAAGACGCTGCCAGCAACAAGAACAGCGAGCAAAAGGCCGACGAGAATAATGGACATGGCTTCGTTTTCTGAAATCACCAGCCGAACGGTCAACGTTGTCCGCTAAGTGATTTCCACGCTGGTGAAGAACTTCTCAGTTCGATAATAGCTCGTTCGGGATCATGAATTGGTATCGGCAGAATCGCGTGGATCGCGGCGATCGACTCCGCGCGCCGTGCGTTCGACGTGCTCCAGGTCTTCGCCGGCAACGGTGTAGCGTCCGGCGAACCACGCGCCGAGATCGCGGTTGCGGCAGCGCTCGCAGCAGAACGGAAACTCTGCCGGACGGTCTGGACCCTGGATTAATATGGGTCGGGCGCAGGTTGGGCAGGAAAGCGTTTCAGGCATGTCGCCATGCTGAGAAAATCATCCGTCGCGTCCAGACACGCCATCGACTGGACCATGCGGTGAGTTGAACCATGCTCGCCGTCATGCACCGGATACCTTTGTTTTTGCTGACCATTTTATTAACCAGCCTGTGGTCTGGTACCACGTTGATGAACGCGGCAGAGCTTGGAAAGGCGGTTGATGCGGTGCTCGCCAAGGTGCCGAGGGGCGGCAAAGCGGCAGTGGCGGTGGTCGACCTCGACCAGCGGCAGTGGGTGCTGAAACGCAACGCCGATCAATCGCTGAGCTTGGCGTCGACGACCAAGCTGATCACTTCAGCGGCAGCACTGGTGGGACTCGGCACTGATTTCGTTTTTCATACGCGACTCGTCGGACTCGGTCCGCTGGGTGCCGATGGAACGTTGCCCGGCTTAGGCGTCATCGGCGGCGGCAGTCCGTGCTTCGATGAACATTTCGCCGAGGGCCGCGACCCTGATGCGGTTTTCCGTGGCTTCGCCGCTGAAATGAAGCGCCGGGGCGTGCGCCGTATTGCTGGCGATCTGGTGATTGATTCGCGTTTGTTCAGCGGCCCGATTCGTCCAGACACGTGGCCCGCCGATCAAACCAATCTGCAACGCTGGTTCAGTGCGCCGTGCGCGGCGTTTGCGTGGAACGATAATTGTATCGAAGTGCGCTTGGTTCCTGGTGCCGTCGGTGCGCCGTGCACGGTCGAGACGCGTCCGCGTTCAACGCGCATTCGCATCGTCAACAACACGCGTTCGCTGGCGAGTGGCGCCGGGAAAAACGCCATCTCACGGGCGCTTGATAGCAACACCGTCATTGCCAGCGGTACGTGCGGCCGGGCTACGGCATGGTTTCCCTTGGCCATTGCCAGCGATCCGGAATTGCTGATCGGCGATCACTTGAAGGCCATCTGCGCCGACAGCGGCATCCCCATCAGCGGCAGCGTTCGCCTTGGCGCGGTCGATCCGACCGCTGGGCCACTGCTGATTGATCTCAAACAACCGCTGATTCCAGCGATCAACATCACCAATCAACACAGCCATAATTTTTACGCCGAACAATTGCTACGTCTGCTGGGCGTGAAACGCTCCCAAGAAGGTTCGATCGTCGCTGGGCGGACCGCCGCTTTGGCAATTTTGCAAGAGCGCTTCGGCATGGGCATGGGTCCGGTCACGTTGCTCGATGGCAGCGGCCTGAGCTACGGCAATGAAGCCAGCGCTGCCTATCTCGTCAACTTGCTCGACGCCATGCACCGCAGCGATCTGGGGCCGACGTATCGCGCCAGTTTGAAAGAAAGAAATGCGCCTGGCATCAGCGCCAAAGTGAAAACCGGAACCCATAACGAAGCCCGCGCGCTAGCAGGATATTTTGATGGTGCGAGCAAGCGTCACTATGCCTTCGCGATCTTGCTGAACCGTGGTGATTCCACCAGTTTTGGTTGGGCGGACAAAATGCGCGAAGACTTATTTCAGGCTTTAGCCGCAGCGCCGTGAGTGCGATAGCAAAGGCTTCGCAAAGACTTTTCCGAAAGATGTCCCTATGAAATTCTTGCCGGCGATTCTCATCACCTTGCTGCGTGATCGTGGCAGTCGAGGCAACCTCGCGCTGCTGCTGCGTTTCTGCGCGCTCTTGGTTTCGGTGATGGTGCTGTTCGGACTGCTCTTTCAGGTGCTGATGAAATGGGAAGCGCAGGAACACAGTTGGATTTCAGGCCTGTACTGGGTGGTCACCACCATGACGACACTCGGCTTCGGTGACATCACTTTCAAAAGCGACATAGGCCGCATCTTTTCCATGGTGGTGATGCTGACTGGCGTCTTCATGTTGTTGGTCATGTTGCCTTTTACTTTCATCGAATTTCTTTATTCGCCCTGGATGAAAGCTCAGTCCAATGCGCGTGCTCCGCGTGAGCTTGCGCCGGCCTTCAAAGATCACGTATTGATTGTTCACCATGGTCCGGTGGCGGAAAGCTTGGTGGAAATTCTTAACGCCGAACGGGTTCCTTACGCGATTGTCCTGGCCGACCACGCCGAAGCCTTACGGCTGCACGACCGTGGGCTTTCCGTGTTACTTGGCGAACCCGATGATCCGGAAACCTACCGCCGTGGGCGCATCGATCAGGCAAGTTTAGTCGCGACGCTCGGCACCGAGCTGATTAATACCAACGTTGCTTTTACCGTGCGCGAGGTGTCGGATTCGGTCCCCATCTTTGCCACCGCGCGCAGCGACACGGCAGAAGATGTCTTACGCCACGCCGAAAAAACCCAAGTGCTGCGCCTTGGACGCATGCTGGGGTTAGGCATGGCACGCCGTACGCACGGCGGCGATAATCTGGCGCATGTGGTCGGCAGTTTCGACGAACTCTTGGTGGCTGAGGCAGCCATGCACGGCACGCCGCTGGTGGGAAAAACCCTACGCGAAGCTCATTTGCGTGAACACCTGGGCGTCGTCGCTGCCTGCGTGTGGAATCGCGGACATATGGAACCCGCCGGACCAGACACGCGCATTGAAGATCACACCACGCTGGTGCTGGTTGGAAATCGAGCGCAGCTTGATCGCTGGGACGAAACGTTTTGCATCTATTCGGGAAATCCCGATCCCGTGCTGGTCATCGGTTGTGGTCGCGTTGGTCGTGCCGCTATCGAACATTTGACGGAACGACGCATTGCTTACCGCGTCATTGATCAACGGACGGAGCGCTTGGCGAATCCAGAGTTCTCCATCGTGGGCGATGCCACCGACCGGCTCGTGCTCGAACGTGCGGGATTAATGCGTGCCCCCAGCGTGCTGATTACCACGCCCGATGATGACGCGAATATTTTCCTGACCCTGGTCTGTCGACGCCTGCGCCCCGACATCCAGATCATCAGCCGCGTCACCCGTGAACGAAACGTCAGTACGATTGATCGCGCCGGTGCTGACTGCGTTTTGTCCTATAGCTCTATGGGCGCGAACGCGATCGCCAATTTCCTGCTGCATACCAATGTATTGATGCTGACCGAAGGCCTCAGCTTGGTGCGCGTGCGCATCCCCGAACAACTGATCGGCAAGACCCTTGCTGAAAGCGCTGTCCGAGCGCAAACCGAGTGCATGGTGGTGGCCATTCAAACGCCAAAAAATACCGAAGTTTTACCGCCGCCAGAGCGTGTTTTTCCTGCTGAGGGCGATCTCTTGCTGGTCGGTGATGGCGATACCGAAACGCGATTTTTAACGCGCTATCCCGGCGGAGAATCCGGAACTCGCCGCGCTCTTTCTGGGATTCGCCGCGCAACCCAGAGCGATTCCGCCAAACCTGAAAACAAGTAAGGCCATCAACGTCACCATGCTAAAAATCTACACCTACAAAAGCTGCTCCACCTGCCGCAAGGCGGTCGCTCATCTCACCCGAGCGGGCAAGTCATTCGCTGAAGTGCCGATTCGTGAAACGCCGCCGACGGTGGACGAACTCAAGCGCATGCTCACCGCGCTGGGTGGCGACATGAAGGCGTTGTTCAATCGCAGCGGCCAGGATTACCGCGCATTGAACCTCAAAGATAAACTTCCAACTATGAGCGAAGCCGAGGCGCTGAAGTTACTCAGCACCAACGGCAATTTAGTCCGCCGTCCATTCGCCTTCATCGGCCGCAACGGGATCGTGGGATACGATGAAGTGGCGTGGGACGCTCAGTTGAAGTGATCCTAGAAAAAACAGTAGAGAACCATTTTACCGCTAAGCCGCAAAGAGCGCAAAGGACTTGCAGCAAAATTAAGCTTCACCTATTTGGTGAGGCCACTGCTCATTTAGATTTTGATTCGCACCTTTGCGTCTTTGCGCCTTTGCGGTGGAAGTTTTAATTCCTACTGCGGTTTCTAGGGTGAACATGACTTCATTCGACTTCCGCCAGCAACGCGGCGTGGTCGGACAGGGTTCGCCAGGGATCGCCGGTCAGACATTCCGCGCGTAGCGGTTTTACACCACGCACATAGAGGCGATCGAGGCGCAGTAGTGGCCACCACACGGGGAATGATTTGGCGTGTTCGCCGTGCAAGACGTGATGCACTTCGACCAAGCCGAGTTCGGTGGTCAGCAATGGGCTGACGCGGGCGCGCCAGTCGTTGAAATCACCGGCAACCAACAGCGGGGCATCGGCTGGCACGGCGGCGGCGATGCGTTCGACAAGTTTCTCCACTTGTTTGCGGCGGCCGCGTTCGAACAGGTCGAGATGGCAACAAATCACATGCAGATCGTGTTTGAGCGCAGGATGTTTGACCACGCCATGCAACAGACCGCGACGTTCCCAGCGGTTGTTTGATACGTCGAGATTTTCCCACGCCGCGAATGGGTATTTGCTCATAATCGCATTGCCGTGATGGCCGTGATCGTACAGCGCGTTGCGGCCATACGCATGATGCGGCCAAATGCTGTCAGCGAGATATTCGCACTGTCCGGCGATCGGCCAGTCAGCGAAACGGTTGGCGTGGTGGCGATGTTCGCCTTGAACTTCTTGCAAGAAAACAATGTCCGCATCAACCGAACGAATGGCGACGCGCATACGCTCCAACACGAAACGTCGATTGGCCGGCGTCAGGCCTTTGTGGATATTGTAGGATAAAATGCGGACAGCGGTCATCTCAGATCCAACGTCTCAAGAGTAACATCGCATTTCCAATCATGCGTACTCGCCAAGGCGGACGATGAGAGTCCGCCGTCAGATCTAGCGACACCGCGCTGTCTTCTTGCAGGATTTTTTCCACCGCACGCACTGACGCGGACGTCGTCAGCACCACGTCTGCTTCCAGATCATGACGCAAACTGCGGTGATTGAGGTTGGTCGAACCGATCGATACCCAATCATCAATCAGCATGGTTTTGGCGTGCAGCATGCGGGGTTGATAATACAGCAAGCGCACGCCGACTTGCGCGAGCGCATCCGCAAACGTTGCCGCCACATAGGACATGAACCACACATCGGATTGCGCCGGCACGATGACGCGCACATCGACGCCATTAGCTGCCGCTGCGCCAAGCGCTTTGATCAAGCTGCCTTGCGGCACAAAATAGGCATTGGCGATCCACACGCGTTGCCGCGCATGGGTAATACGCGCGAGCAAATCACGATAATATAAACGCCGCATACGCAGGCCGTGATTCAAGCGCACCAGTCCATCAAGCGGCTGAGACAAATGCAGGCTGCGCAGACTAAACGACGGATAGAGACGCAAGCCAACCACCCGCCATGAACGTCGCCACGCGGCGATGAAGGCGCGCATAAGCACTCGCACGCCATCGCCTTCGACGCGCGCAACGGTGTCTCGCCACGCGCTATCACCCATCAATGCTGCCGAATGTTCGTGGGTCAGATTCATCGAGCCAACCCAGGCAAGGCGCCCATCGATGATGCACATTTTGCGATGATTACGCCGGTTAAAGTAACGAAACCAGCGACCAGCTGATTCCAGACGTTGACGCGTGGGAATCGAAAAGTGCGTGAGTTGCCAGGGCGTCGGATGATAAACACGAATGTGCACGCCCTGTCGACTGAGCTCGCCGGCAGCACGTTCCAGCCAGACACCAGAACCAATACCATCCACCGCCACCATCACCTCGACTCCACGTTTTGCCGCCGCGATCAGCGCTGCTTCTACTCGACGACCGATGGCGTCGTCGCCGAAAATGTACATTTCGAGCAAGATCAAACGCTTTGCCTGAGCAAGGTCCTGTTCGAGCTCACGCAGATACGTGTCGAAATCCGCTGTGATTCGTTCGCTCTGCCAACGCCCGGTCGGCGCTGGTGGAGCCGATGGAGCCGCAGGCAGACGCAGACCCAGCAGCTTGCGGGTGATGCGCCGCAATGCCGTCGGGCGTCGTTGAGCAATGGCGGCTACGTCAGGCATGTGGACACACCATATACCGACGAGTGGTTTCTGCGCGAGGTAGGGATTCCCTCGCGCTGTGCGATTAGCCTAAAAACGCAGTAGAGAATCATTTTACCGCAATACCCCGTTTGGGCACTTAGCCGCCAAGAGCGCAAAGGACTTACAGCAAAAAATAAGAGGCTCTTCAGTGTTTCGTGTGGGTTCAATCTCATTGGACAGCCAAAGAAGAAAACATCGAACAGGAGACGCGGAGACGCAGAGATCGGAGGAGGGTAAGATGCTTGCCGGAGAGAATATGCCTTTCACTCCTCTTACCTCCGCGTCTCCGCGCCTCCTGTTCGATTTTCTTCCCGCTTTGATGAGCCCCAAGGACGGAGAAAAGACCCACACTGAACGACGCAGAGCCAAATAAGACTCATCTGTTTAGTGAAGCCCTGATCATACGAAATTGAATTCAAAATCCTGACTTTCCTCTGCCTCTTTGCGACTTTGCGGTGGAATTTTGAATTCCTACTGCCGCCACAATGATCAGTGCGGGAAATCCGTTCCTTTGGAAACTTCGTTCAGCGCCTGCCAAAGGGCTTCGAATTGATCCCGCGCTTGCCCACCGAGGGTATCTGTTAGCGGCGTGGTGACGCCATCGGGTGAAAACTTGGGCATGCGCGTGGTTGGATCAAAGCTCAACGGATTGAGCATCCAACGATGGTAATAATCTTTTTGCAGGCGCTGATTGGCATAGCCCAGGTTGACGCCAGGGGCTTCAAACACCGCTACCGCAGGCGCGGCACCAACGCCATGGCATTGGATACAATTGAATCCGCCATCACCACCGAGCAACTTGTGACCATCTTCAGCGCCAGGTCCAGGTGATGGTGGATCTGCCGGAGTTACGGGCGGCAAACCGTGCGACATCGCCACGCCTTGCCCCAACAAATCCGCGCCCGCCGGAAATGCTGGCATGCGTAAATTCAGCCATGGTCGCGTGCGATAGGGAAGTTGTCCGCTAACGAATTTGGCAAGCCATTCCGGACGCAACTTATCACCACTCAGGGTCAAGGATGGAGCTGGATTCACCGCCGCAGCACCGCCATTTTCTCCGTGGTCAGCGCTTACTGGCGGTTCAGGCGGCAAGGTCGCCAATAATTTCTCAATCGTCGTGCTCATGCCAGAAATCACCGACAAGTTATTATCGCGTTGATGGCAAGCGTTGCAGCGCTGTGCTGCGATGTGACGCTCGGCAAACTCAACGGTGTCGCGGGTAAGCAGGGCTTTGTGATTGGTTTTAACAAAGCCACGGAGAGCCAAAACTTGATCTTTGCTAAAGCCGAAATCCGGCGCGCGGCCACGGGCCTTGTCGTCCGTCGCAAGACAACCATTCGCGCGATTCTGTGCCAGGTCGGCTAATTTGTTGCCGATCACTGCCGGTATGTCGCCCATTTGGTGGCACGATGCGCAGCCTGCCCCAGCCATCAAAATCTTGCCAATGTTCGCGTCACCGCCGCTGATCTTCTTTGGTTCTTCGCCGCCGTTTTTCAGCACGTACGCCGCCAGCGCGTTCGCTTCGGCTTCGTCAAAACCAAACTTCGGCATCTTGATCCACGCGTAATGTTTGGCCGGTTCGCGTAAAAAGGCCACCAACGCGGCGGGCTTCCATTTGGCCTGCGCATGCGTCAGCGGAATATGCGCCGGAGTATCACCGTTCGCCAAGTGACAGGATGCGCAGGCAAGTTTGGCAAACAAATGGCCACCACGGGCGAGCGTGGCTTCATCAGATTGAAAAGTATCGACTTGAGGAGTAGCGGCATCCGCTTTGCCCAAGGTCGCCAGATATGCCGCCATCGAAGCGGCTTCGCCATCAAGATCGGCTTCGGATTTTCCGTCAGCGACTAACAGCTTGGGCATGCTGGCATGCGCACGCAGGGCTTTCGGATCGCGGATCCAGGCCGCCATCCAACCGTGATTCAGGCGCGCGCCGACCTCACGCAAGTCAGGAGCGTCGATGGCCAATTCGGGCATGCCGTTGGCCGTGGCCGGATCAGCCGCGTGGCATTTGGTACAGCGCATGGTGGCGACCATTTCGCGACCTTGGCGCAACTTGGTAGCAGCGCGCATTTCTTTGGTGCCGGTATTGTGCGTGAGCAACGTGAGCGGCACAGGCTCAACGGGAATTTCATCCGTTGCCCAAAACAACCGCAGACGAGCGTCTCCCTCTGCCGGGCTTTTGTAGGCCAAAGAAAGCGCATTCGCACCTTTGTTGAGTTTTATTTTCCCAGGCTTTCCTGCCGCTAAATCAGGACCCGTCATTTCCAAGACCACGGTTCCATTCACCGTGAAGGTCAACGAACCGCTGCCTTCGGCGGTGAACGTTACTTTGTCCCACACATCTTTATTGATGAATCCTTCAAACGTCGCGGTGAACGGGCCTGCCGCAACAAATGGTGTGGGCGCGGTGCCGGCTGGAACATACAGCGCCAGCGCGCGTGCAGTGCGTTGGTCGACGTCACCACCAGCTTGTGACTGAACGATCATGGTGAGACCAGATTCGATCACCACGGCGGGTAGCTCTGGTGGCTTGGGTGGAATCGTCGGAGCGACGATCACCTCTGGAATCACGGGCTTCACGTCGGTGGTTGGCGGCTGAGCAACCGGCAGCGGTTGAACTGGCTTACCGCCATCAACCACCACCGGCGCGGAAACCAGCGCTGGTCGTGGCCAAAACAATAACGTGGCATTACCCGCCACCACCAACGCGACCAACGCGATGCTCAGTGGCAGATTCAATGGCGGACGATGGTCGGAAGAGGTCGGCTTGGTCACGTGCGCTCCTGCTCAAAACGGCAAACGAAGCAGACCAACGTGATCCGCTTCGTCCAGTTGTTGTCACGCGGGGTCAGACGCGCCACCAAAGGGATTCAGGATGTCGTGCGCCTTTATGGTCCAGCTTGCTCGGGCACGTAATTGATGGTGTTGAAGATTTCTTGCTCAATCGCGGCACCATCGGCTGATTTAATTTTGAACTTGATCCGCATCTGCATGACGACCTGGGTTGGCATCTCCATAAACACCGACTTCCCATCGGCTGACACGGTTAACCTGCTGATCTCGACCCGATCGTGGCCCTGATCTTTATCGCCAGTGCTGGGCTTGAATTCCGGGGAACCGTATTCGTTGGTCCACTTATAATTCCATTGCTCGATCGTGTAGTTTTCCCGATTTGCTGCCTCAGTCGGATTGAGTGTGCTTGAAAATGTCAGCGCAATCCCGTTCTTCTTCACCGCCAGGCCGGTAACGGAATTCAGGGCCTTGCCAGTGTAGCGGATGCGCTGCACGCCGCCCATTTTAGAGCCACTGGTCTGCCAACCTTGCAGCCCAGCCAGATACAATTGGCCATCCTTGGGATTGACGCGACCGCGAGCGATGCCGGTGTTGAATTTAAGCGGGAACTGCACCGTGCCGCCCTGAAACCCGCAGCTCGTCGGGCTATCAGGAATTTTTTCCATCAGCACCAAATGCAACGTGCACTTGCCATAAGAAATATGCAGCAGGCGGTCAGCCAAGGGGCCCCATTGATTGCCCTTAGTTGACCACACTTGGCCGCCGTTGGAATTATCGACGTTCATCGGCGACCAATAAATTGGCCGCGTGTAATCGCTTGGCGGAGGGCTGGTATGTGCCAAGTCAGGCACGCCGATGAACAGCGGAATCTTGGTCGGCGGAATCGCCGTGACGCGACATGCCGGAGTCCACGTGCCTTGGTTGTCACCGACGGTGACGATGTTATCTGGCCCGCCAAAAGCCGAGCCATTCGGCGCACGTACACCGGTGCCGATGATTTCCAGTTTAGCGCCGTCCTTGCTGACGCGCATAACCGTACCCGCGTGTTTGCTGATGGTTTCCCAGCCGCGTCCACCCGGGCGCACCGGGCCGCCCTTAGCGAAAATAAAATTGCCGTGGTTGTCGGTGTGCAGATCCAGCGCGAATTCGTGAAAATTTGGCGTGACGTGCATGTCGTTATTGAAATTTTCAAAGTAATCAGCCTCGCCGTCACCGTTCACATCGTGCAGACGGGTGATCTGATCGCGACCCAACGTATAGATGGTATCGTCGACGATTTTCAGGCCCAACGTTTGATAAAGCCCAGCCGCGTAGCGCTTCCAGACAATTTTCTCAAGCTTGTCATCAAGGCCGCTGATCACCCACACATCACCGTTCCACGTCGACACCGCCGCACGACCATCGCGGAAGAAATCGATGCCACCCAGGCGCAGCCGTGAACCGTAGGGGTTGTCTTTTGCATCGGCAGGCGTGGTGATGGTGTCCACGACGTAGGCCGCATCGCCCGTGCCCAACGATCCTTTCACCTCGACGGTTTCTTTCCATAACACCGGCCCGCCTTTGGTCAGCGTCGTCGGATCAACCGCTGGGGTCGCACCCGTGAGCGCGTCGGCGTCTTCGGCCATGACCAACTTGAACACGCCTGCCGCTCCAGCGGGCACCTTCATTAAAATGCGCTCGCCATCGATCACCAACATCACCCCCGCAGGAGCGTCGATCAGCGTCGCAGCCAGTTGCTTGCCATCGCCACTGAGCGTTGCGATTCCTCCGTTGACGGCGCCCGCACCCTTGGGCAGATCGCTGACCACCATGGACGAGGCCGCAGCAAACTTGGCGAGCTTAAACGTGCGACTGATGGCTTTGCCATTGGTTTCCAATGCTGGCGTTTCCAACACCGCCGAACCACCGACGGTGTAGGAAAGCACGGTTTTTTCTCCGTTGAGATACACGCCTTTCCATTTCGCCCAATCGGCGGGCAACGGACCAAACGGTTCACTGCGTGGATCATGAAGCGTCTCGCCCTTCGACCAGCCTGGGGCGACTTTGGTGCCAAAGAACTGCTTGCCCGCAACTTTGGGACCAGACTCGCCATGGCCACCGTCATAAGCAACGCCGCGCAGATTAAGGAAACCACCCGTCCAACCTGCGGAATAGCGCAGCAAATCCGTATCAAAACACACTCCGGCTTGAAGTCCTTCAACGCCGAATTTGGCCCCCAGATTTACCGCAACCCCCTTCATCGCGATATTCTTATCCGGCCATTGGGCCGTGATGGTGGCGGAGTGAATCGGACCCGTATCCATTTTTCGGAACCATTCTTTATTATCTCGTTTTTTCTTCTCGGCTTCCGTCTTCTTTTCGGCTTCAAGCTTCTTTTTGTCCGTATCGCTTTGGCTATCCGCCGCACCAACCCAACAGGCCAGCAATGGAATAAGGGCGAGCGAACGAACGAGGGTAAACAGTTTCATAAGCGCAGCCTCCTTCACGGGGGACGATAAGAAACATGACATACCCCAACGTGGCCCTGACATTGACGACTATTTTACCACTCCACCTTTCAGCTGAAAAAACGCAGGAGAGAACCATTTTACCGCAACTGTTTTAGCGGTTACCGCGTGAAACCACAGTGCTCATCAACTTTTTTATCGTGTCACGGTATCATTGCTTGCTCACACTTTCCATTGACTTGATTGCCGCTCACAAAGATTGAATCCACAGTCCGCGCCTCAATCAAACCCATCAGTTACCAGTCCGAGGATTCTATGTCATTCAAAGCTTATTGTGCTTATTGTGCCGTTGCGCTTACTCTTTTTACCAGCTCGCTCATTCTTTGCGCCGAGGATAAAGCCGCTAAACAACCTTATCGTCAAATGGATTACGGCCCGAGTTTGAATTGGACGTACCAAGTCGCTGGTGATCACATCGTTTACAAAGGAATCGCCGTTCAAGTGGACGATGCAGCTGGTGGTATCGGCAAAGGTCATGCCTGGATGGTTTTTGATCACGACACGCTTTCGATGGCGGCCGCGTGGGTCACGCCAGAAGGATCGGACAAGGCACCGTTTATTGACTGGAAGGGTGTGGCCTTCGATAGCTCACACAGCAGCCATCCTTTCATTGCTGGTAAAACCGTTTTCGTCAATCGCCCAGGCCCTGGATATGCGTACCCTGCTAACGGCTCATTTGATGACCCGCGTTATGTCAGTCCTGTGGATCACAAAATGTATGGTCCAATTCCTCGCGAATGGGCACATTTCCAGGGACTTTATCGTTCGGAAAATAAAGTCGTCATTGCTTATACTGTGGGGAAAACGTCAGTCCTTGAGTTGCCTGGCTATGATCGTTCATCCAGTATCTTCTCTCGTACTTTTTATATCGAAAAAAACGTCAAGCCATTGATCTTGCGCGTCGCGCCAGAAACGACGGCGGTGACAATTTCCGGTTTAGCTAGCTCTTCATTGAAAAAAAATAGCGGCTCATGGTTCCTCAATATACCGGCTTCAACCAAACCATTACGCTTTAAACTTATGCTCAGCGATGTTGCGCCGGCCGCCGCGGCCGTGAAAGACCAAGAAAAAATTGAGGAAATCGAACGGTTGTGTAAGGGCGGAAAGAGTGTCTGGACTGAGACGGTCACCACGACCATCGCCAAAGTCGAGAGCGGCCATGGCCTAACTTCTGAAACGTTGACGTTGCCCGACAATAACCCATGGAAATCATGGATTCGTACGGGTGGATTTGACTTTTTCGCCGATGGCAAGCGCGCGGCCGTGTGCACCTGGAGCGGAGACGTTTGGATGGTTAGTGGTGTTGACGGAGCCGTCGGCGCAGAACTTAAATGGAAACGCGTTGCCTCTGGTTTATTTCAAGCGCTTGGGGTTAAAATTGTCAACGACAAGATTTACGTTTCATGCCGCGATCAAATCGTGCGCTTAAATGATGTGAACGGCGACGGCGAAACTGACTTTTATGAGAACTTTAACAACGACCATCAGGTAACCGAGCACTTCCATGAATTTGCCATGGGACTGCAAGCCGACAAACAGGGTAATTTTTACTACGCTAAATCCGCTCGTCATGCTTTGCCGGGGCTTATTCCGCAACACGGCACGCTCATGCGCGTTTCGGCAGATGGAATGAAAAGTACCATCGTCGCCACCGGTTTTAGAGCGGCCAATGGCGTGTGCGTCAATGATGACGGCACCTTTTATGTCACCGATCAAGAGGGTCATTGGACGCCGAAGAACCGCATCAACTTGGTCAAAGAGGGTGGTTTTTATGGCAACATGAATACCTTGCTGCCCAAAGAACAGACTTCAGAAGATAGCGCGATGAACCAACCGCTAGTGTGGATAACCAACAACTGTGATCGTTCGCCTGGGGAACTCGTCAACGTTAAGAGTTCTCCTTGGGGCGACCTCAATGGAAAACTTCTCAACGTGTCGTATGGAACCGGACAAATCTTTTTAGTTTTGAAAGAAAGCGTTGGTCGCATGCAACAAGGCGGAGTCGTTCCGCTACCGCTACGCTTTCCTACCGGCATTATGCGTGGCCGTTTCCACGCCAACGGTGATTTCTATGCCTGTGGTTTGGTTGGTTGGTCATCAAATACCAGCAAACCCGGTGGCTTCTACCGCATTAAATTGACCGATCCCCTTGATGTTCCCGTGAGCTTATCCGCAACCAAAAAAGGAATTATCGTCGGCTTCGCTCAAACGCTTGATAAGGAAACTGCGACGAGTACGGACGCTTACGTTATAAAAGCCTGGGACCTCAAACGTAGCGCGAATTACGGTTCCAACCACATCAACGAACATGCTTTAGAAATCAGCGGAGTTGACCTCCTGCCAGATGGCAAGTCCGTGCTTATCAAAGCCGCCAACCTTGCGCCAACCTGGGGTATGTCGATTAAAATTCGCATCAAGACTGCTGACGGCAAAGCCGTTGCGTGCGAGATCAATAATTCAATTTTCGCTTTGAAAGAATAAAGGATAAATAAAGGACGGCGCGCCGGGCAGGCCGGCTAAGAGTTGGGGCTGCAAGACCATCACCCGTTTTCCCGGTGGATGGTCGGCAGCGGAAGTTGTCACTCGGCCTAGTGGTCACGATAAAAGACGCGACCATAGAGAGCGTCATCACATTGACTTCGCTCTAGAAAGGTGGCGAGACAAGACGGGGAAAGAAATGCGCACATCGTTTTTTTTGTGTCACTTTTCGTTGTTGTATTATTTACAATAGTCGTCGTTGAGAGCGTGTAAATCGCAGGCCAGCTCACTGTCCTAGTCTAAGAAATAAAGGAATTACAACATGAATTTTATTAAACTTATCCTCTTGGCTTTAGTAGCAAGTGCTCTTTGGGCTGTGGGTGTGCCGAGCGCTTACGGAGAGACCGTCAGCCTGGTCTCGGTCGGATCAGATGGCATGCTTAAATATGGGCTCTACGCCAACCAGGGGCAGTCCAATGTCGTGAACCGACTGCCGGATTTCTCCCGCGCAGGCTATCAGGGCGGCGGTGTTCCAATTCCGTTCGTGCCCGCAGTGATCACCGTGTCTCCTGGGCCGGGCGACAATAGGATTCTAATTCAAAACGCCATCGACGCGGTTTCCTTGAGAGCCTTGGAGGCAAACGGATTTCGCGGTGCCGTGCTGTTGAAAGCGGGAACTTATGAGGTTGGCAGCGCGCTGATCATCAATGCTAGCGGTGTGGTGTTGCGTGGTGAAGGGTCGCAAGCTGTCGGCGGAACAAGGATTGTCCTTACGGCAACTCAGTCTGGAAATCTCATCGAGGCTAGAAAAAGTGTTACTTTAATAGAAGTCGTAGAAACGCGCAGGCCGATTAGCCAAAGTTACGTTCCCGTCGGGGCCATATCGTTTACCGTGAATTCGGCGGCCAACTATCGTGTTGGTGATAAGATTATAGTGCATAGAAAAACCAATGATAATTGGATCACAGATCTAAAAATGAACGACTTTGGCTGGACAGCGAGTAACTATCAAGGACGCTATCGTCGAGTTATTACCGCCATCACTGGGGACACGATTTCCATCGATGCGCCGATTGTTCAAGTCATCGAGGATAAGTACGGTGGAGGCGACATCTACCAGTACACTAAGTCGACATTATTTGAAAATGTAGGCATTGAAGCCTTGCGCCTTGAATCGACTTATGTCAGTGGCGAAGATGATAAACACGGAAAATTTGCCTGTGTGTTAGAGGGCGTAGAGAATGGTTGGGTGAGACAGGTTACCGCCGTGCATTTTTCAAATACCTGCGTCAGCATCAATAACGCTAGTCATCAGATTACCATTGAAGATTGCGCGCAACTTGACCCGAAGGGTCCCATAGTAGGCGGCTGGAGGTACTCCTTCAATTTGGACGATTGTTCATACGTATTAACGCAACGCTGCTACGCCGAATCCGGGAGGCATGATTATGTCAGCGGTAGTCAAACGCCTGGGCCGAACGCGTTTGTAGATTGTGTCGCACATGACACCAAGAGTGATAGTGGGCCGCACCATCGGTATTCTACCGGGCAAATTTACGACAACATCAACTGCGGAGAGTTGAATGTCCAGAACCGTAGAGGTTCTGGGAGTGGCCACGGTTGGGCAGGTGCTCAAATCCTCTTCTGGAATTGTAAGGGTAATTCGATCTGCGACGCGCCGTTAGGCGCCATGAACTGGTCGGTGGGTTTTGACGGACAGCACAGTGAAAGCTCTTTCTCTCCAGACGAGCCCGATGGCATATGGCAATCCCACAACACCCGGGTCGCGCCTCGCTCACTTTACCAGGCGCAACTCAAGGAACGCATGGGGAAAACGGCCTTGCGCAACGTAATCCTGCCCATGCAAGCCGTGGGTACGATCTGGCCAAGCCTAGCTAGTTGGGCTGGTAACGGACTCTTCGGTGATCAAGTTATCGTTTGGGAAGACGATGCGGTCGTGTCACCGCCAAACGTGAAAACCGTTTATGGTACTGTGCGGAATCTACAAATGCTTGATAGTGGTATCGTTTGTTCGTGGACGAAAGTGTCAGGACCGGGCACGGTCTTATTTGCAGCTGCCACATCTTTAAGGACAACGGCTATATTTTCTAGCGCTGGCACCTACGTGCTGCGTCTGGTCGCCAGTGGTGGAACGCGGACTGTCATTGTTGATGTGTCCATAACCGCGTCGGGGGCACCCGTGAATGTAGCGCCACAGGTGAATGCTGGCGCTGATAAATCACTGACATTACCAGCGTCGGCAAGCTTAGTCGGCACCGCGAGTGATGATGGCTTGCCAAGTGGCTCAACGTTGACGACGATGTGGTCAAAAGTGAGCGGCCCAGGCACAGTGACCTTTGCCAATGCGAGTGCAAAATCGACCACAGCTACGTTCTCGGGGGCTGGTACTTATGTGCTGCGCTTGACGGCCAGTGATGGCACGCTTCCGTCTACCGATGACATGTCCGTAACGGTAATCGAGTCTGGCGGCGGCGTCACGGCGCCACCTAAACCAGCGGCGCCAACTACGTCAGGCGATGGAACCGCGACTCCAACCATATCGGGCGATACGACCGCAGGAGCAACCGTGCATATCTTTATAGATGGAACGGAAGTCGACACTGTCATCGCCGGTTCAGATGGGAAATGGACCTATCCGATAACCGGTTTGCCTGCTGGCACGCACACGATCACGGTCACGTCTCAAAATGCTGGGGGCACATCTGACCTCAGCAGTCCAACGACCATCACTGTTGTCGCTACCGGCGTTAGCACACCGCCCGCTAGTGACAAAGGCGGCAGCCGCTGCGGATTGGGCGGGTTATCGGCGAGTTTATTTATGCTGTTTTTCGCCTTTGTGATATTTACGCAAAGAGTTGTCCAGAATAACAGATGATTGGTGGAAAAATCGACATGAATAATCGCGGTTAGGGCGGGAGCTGGAGCTGTGGGCCAAAGAAAAAATAAATGACGGCGCGCCGGGCAGGCCGGCTAAGAGTTGGGGCTGCAAGACCATCACCCGTTTTCCCGGTGGATGGTCGGCAGCGGAAGTCGTCACTCGGCCTAGTGGTCACGATAAAAGACGCGACCATAGAGAGCGTCATCACATTGACTTCGCTCTAGAAAGGTGGCGAGACATTCTTTGTTTTCTGCGTCCTCCATTATTTAAAAAACTGGGTTGTTTGGGTACGCTGCGGACGCTATGGCCATGGGCCAACGAGCAGCAGCGCCGGATGCACATCAGATCGCAGTCGCACCAGGTGGCGGCGATTGCACCAGGGAATCGTGCCACCATCGTCCTCGCCCACGAATGGACATCCTATGAGCAAAAAATCGCAAAAAACCGAGCGCAAAAAGAAGAAACGCCAAGAGCGCATTCGGCAGGAAAAACATCAGCGTCACTTGACGCCCGCTGTGCCGTCGTTCTGGGACACCGATGTGCCCGTGCGGAAAGACCCCCGCCGGTCGATGGACATCGAGCGTTGGTTACGTGGCCATGCGCAGCGCACCGGACAGTGGGTGGTGGGCATGCCGGAATTGGCGCAGGCCCTGAATGCAAGTAAGTCGAATCCGGTGGTGGGTCCTGGAGAGCTTGCCGGCGCGCCAGCCGTGGAACGCGCGCAGGAACTGGCGTTCCAGTGCATGGAGACAGACGATGACGATGCAGCGGCGATCCTGGCGCGGGCCGCGTTAGAGATTGATGCAGCTAACCTGGATGCACGGCGGACGTTGATCATCTATGAGGCCGCTGGCGATCCGGATGCCTGCTACCGTCGGCTGCAGGGTCTGTTAGATGAGGCCGGCTCGACGCTCGATCAGGCGCTGGTCGCCGCGACGACAGGGCAGCTCAGTCGTCTGCTGAGTGCTCGGCCATTCCTGCGGGTGCTGCAAGGCCTGATGATTAAGGCGGCGCAGCAGCACGATCTGGAGCGCCTGGCGCCCGTGATGAAGAGCTACGTCGGCTTCGATCAAGCGAGTTGCTGGGTGGCGGTCGGGCGCGCGTTGAAGCTCCTGAATCAGGATGAACGTTGGGATTGCGCGGCACGACTGCGGGACTTGGTGATCGCTGACGGTGTCAGTCGATGGATGCTCGATGGCCTGTTGGCACTGCGCGGGGGCGATCGTCGCGCCGCCGGCGATCAGATTCGCCAAGCGGTTGTGCGGAATCCACTTTTACGTCAGCAATTGCAGGATGCTGGCAGCAGCCCGATCTCTGAGCTGGGGTACGAGGCAACCACCCTCGCCAACGGCCTTGAACCGCTGATCAATGATCTGCCGGATTTCCCCGACTGGCTGGCCGATGGCATGCCATGGATGGACCAAGCGGCGATCGACCGTGCGCTGAAGGCCTATGCTAAGCCGCTGTCAAACTTGCTGGCTCTGGGCCAATCGGCCATCGACGAGATCGACTACGTTCAGAGATATGGCATCGGGCCGCAGCACCGCGAACCACTCGAACAAATGCTGAAGGATCCGGTCTTCCAGCAGGTGGGCCCGACCGATCCGGAGGTCTTCGCGACGATGCATGCGTGGCGTGCGCTCGGCCAGATTGGCGACCAACGCAGTCTGCCGGTATTGTTTTCCGTATTGTTGGACCCGGATGCCGGCGACTGGGACTATGAGGAACTGCCGGAAATCATCGGGCGTTTCGCTGCCGCCGCCCTGCCGAGCACGCTCAAAGAACACCGCGTACGCCTCGCCGACCCAGATGGAAATGAGACCCTGCTGTGGGCGTTACAACGCATCCTGGCGCTCATCGCCAAACGTGACCCGGAGTCGCGCGGCGCAGTGATCGACTGCCTCCGCGCCGTGGTGACTGACCCGCAGATGCACCTCATCACCACGCGAGCATCGGCGATCGCCAGCCTGAGCGAGTTGCGCGCGGTTGAATGCTTGCCCTGCATCGAACAAGCCTACGCCGACGGAATGGTCGACATCGGCTACGTCGGTCTGTCGTCCGTTCGCGAGCAGATGGCCAAGGGAGAGGTCGACGGTTGAACCTAAAAAACGCAGTAGAGAACCATTTTACCGCTAAGCCGCAAAGAGCGCAAAGGACTTACAGCAAAATTAAGCTTTACCCGTTTGGTGAAGCCATTGATCATCTCAATTTTGATTCAAACCTTTGCTTTTCTTGGCGTCTTTGCGCCTTAGCGGTGGAAGTTTGAATTCCTATTGCGGTTTTTAGGTTGAAGTCCCCGGAGGCCTGACTGATGACAACGATGACCGTCAGACGACCGGCCATTTGGGCGCGTATCGACCGGACCATAACCATGGACGGACAACCACGGACGAGTTTGGCCGACACGATTCCGCACGTCGGCTGGAATCTGAGATCGTACGCGATCACGCGCGATCACGCGCCATCACGTGCGCCTGATCGCGGGTTGCGCTGATCGCGATAGCGCAAGCATGGTCACGCATGTCAACGTTCAGCGCTTGGACCTCAGGAATAATGGCGTTTTTTCTGCTGGCGTTGATGGGCTGTCAGGCTCATACGCCACCAGATGACGTTGTCGCAACGCGGCTGCGGGTGGCAGTGACCGCAACGTGCGCGGCCATGGGTTTGCCGATTGAAGAGCGTCCCACGGGCCGGGCGCTGGATGATCAGGTGGGATTATTGGCGATGCGATTATCGGCAGAACGCGTGAACTCCATCACCAGCGGAGCCCTTGATCGGCAGGTGGTGCTCGATGCTTTTCAGGCCGCCTTGAAACGGCGCGCGGCGCGGCAATCAACCAGTGAGCCGCCACGTTTACTGGCTTTTTTGCTCGACAAAGTCCCGCAGTGGACCGTCGACCAGACGCTGTTGGCGTCCGCTTTACTGGCGCAGTTTGAGCATGAGGCCCAGTTGGTTCCGAAGTCGCCAGGGCTCATTCGCTGACGCCGTCCGGTGCGGCCATGCAGGTGGCGACCCACGAATTGACGCAGATTTCGCTGCGTAGCGGCGCTAGCTTGGAGGCGCTGACGGTGATCCGTACGGTGACGGATCGTTATGCGAAAAATAATATCTGGACAGCCGAGCATCGTGAACGTTTGAGCCTAAAAAACGCAGTAGAGAACCATTTTACCGCAAAGCAGCAAAGAGCGCAAAGGACTTACATCAAAAACAAGATTCATCTGTTTGGTGAAGTCCTTGATCATACGAAATTGAGTTCAAAACCCTGCCTTTCCTTTGTGTCTTTGCGTCTTTGCGTTGGAAATTTGAATTCCTACTGCCGCGTTTAGGTTGAGTTCGAGGATATTCCTGAACATCCACTCGACGCGGATACGCGTCGTTGCGTACAACGCGTTGACCGGTCGATAGCCATTGAGTTTCCAGATGCTCTGGTAGCAGAAATAGCGGGCGAAAACCGGACGAAAGTTTGGATCGTTCTCAGAAGCAGCATTCTTGTGGGCGGCGGAAAGGCCATTGCCGCCAACACCTTGGTGATTATTTTCTGCGCCGCGTTCATTCCGCCGGCGATAAATACGAACGACAAAAGTTGTATTTTGAAGCCGCGTTTCCATGCAGGGTACCCATGATCATTCTCCCGCTCCGCCCCGAGACCAACGAGCGGTACGCTCCCATCGGCACGATCGCCATGATGCTGGTCAACGTGCTCGTCCACGTCATCTGGGGGCGCGGTGATCCTGTCGCGCTGGAGCCGTACCTGCTCGACTTTCAGTCCGTCCAGCCGCTGCAGTGGCTGACCTCGGCGTTCCTGCACGCCGATTGGATGCATCTGATCGGTAACCTCGTCTTTCTCTACGTCTTCGGGGCCTTGGTTGAAGATTTCCTTGGGCGCTGGTTCGTGCCAGCTTACTTGTTTCTGGCCCTCGCCAGCGGCGCGCTGGAGCAGGGCCTGTGCCTGCTCGAAAACAGGGAGGGACACGCGCTGGGTGCCAGCTCGGCGATCTATGGCTTGATCGCGATGGCGACCCTGTGGGCGCCGCGCACCCACATCTCGACCTTCGTCTGGTTCATCGTCATCCGCCGACCGCAGGTGATGCCGATCCGCGTGATGTGGCTGGCGGGGTACTTTATGGTGCTGCAGATCATCACGGTTTTGCTCACGAATGGCGAGCCCAGCTCGGAGTTTCTGCACGCCTGCGGCATCGCTGCCGGTCTTGTGCTGGGCTTCCTCTGCCTGCACCAGCGTTGGATCGATACTGATGGCGAAGACGTCCTGGCCACCGGTCCCAAGCGCGGCGCCAAGTCGGCCATCGTCGTGCCCACCGTGACGTGGGATGAACAGGCCGCGCGGCTCGACGCTGCTGCCGCCGCTGGGCAATGCCGCGTCGCGCTGGCCGCCTACGAGGTTTTGCGCCGCGAATATCCGGCGCGCCTGCCGAGCATGTCGGTGCTCGAACGCCTGATGGAGCTGTGCGAGGAGTCGCTGGATTTCCACCGTGCTGCCGCGATCGCCGATCGCGCCCTGGCCGCTGGCCCGGTCAGCGACGTCCTGCTGCTGCGCTACGCGCGCGTCAGCGGCGTGCACCAGGGCAATGTCGACGCCGGCCTGGCCATGGTCGCCACCATCGACGTGAATCAGCTGCCCGAGGACGTCCGTGGCGAACTGGCCCAGCTCAGCACTCGTCTGGAGCGGCGCCGCCGGCCTGGGGCGCCCATCACCACCCGGATCGCTCACATGCTGCTGGTGGTCTTGCTGTTGGGTGGCCTGGGTGCCCGGACATATGCAGAGGAGCAGAACGCGGCGGAACTGCACCCGCTCACTGGCCGCGTCGTGCTTGCGGGCGGTGCTGCGATCACGCTCACGCAGAGTTCCGTCTACGTCACCTGGAGCGACCTGAGCCAATTCCTGGCCCTGCCGCCGACACCGACACCGGCTGCGGGCGAGGAACCGCTGGGCGTGATTTTTCCGGCGCAAGCCATCGAAGCGATGTACGAGCAGCGCGAGCGCAACGGTTCACCCGATGCGTGGCAACAGCGGTCGCAACAGGCCATAATGTGCCTCGGCGCCATCCAGGTGTTCTGGGCCGATGGCTGGATCGACTTGTCGCAGCCGCTGCCATCTGCCGCACAGTTGCTCGCCGATTTCCAGTTCCAAGCGCAGGTGATCAGCAACCGTCACCTGCTGGGACCTGGGGTCTCGCTCACCTACGATGGCTTCGGCCAGGAACCGGTGCTCAACGCCAGGGACGGCACGCTCGCCTGGTCGATCCGCCTGCAGATCCTTGGCCAGGGCATACTCGCCGAGCACGCCCACCATTCTTGCCATCTTGGAGCCAGGGGCGTCCTGGCCCTGATCTGCGAAGACGTGGAGGTCTCGGACCCGTCCATCCGGCACCTGAAAACTGCCGACCTGATGCAGAAGGCTGCCAGCCAGATCAGCTGGGAACCGAAGAGCGGTTACACGACCACTCTGCCTGACGGCGTGGGCGAGCGCACCGGCGGCTTCCGACGATTAATGCAACCGCGCCTGACCTTCGGCCACGACACCGATGAGCTGGATTTTCACCGTGGTCTCGGCTTCGTCTGGATCGTGATCCTGCTGCCGTTGGGCGCCGTCCTGTTCCTCATCTGGCGCTGGGTCACCAAGACCATGCAGCCGCCGGTTCGCACCAGCGCGGTGACGAGCAGTGCGGTGACCAGTGACGTCAACCGTTGTCCCGCCTGCGGCAGCCCCGTGACGGTGGCGACGCCGCGCTGCGTGGCGTGCGGGACCAGCCTGATCCGGCGCTCCGGGTGATCCTAAACGCGGCAGTAGGAATTCAAATTTCCAACGCAAAGACGCAAAGACACAAAGGAAAGGCAGGGTTTTGAATTCAATTTCGTATGATCAAGGACTTCACCAAACAGATGAATCTTGTTTTTGATGTAAGTCCTTTG
>JANMYZ010000525.1:0-4216 GCA_031382605.1 Planctomycetota bacterium
GCCCAACGTACTGGATTCAATCGGTGGAAGATCCAAAAGTTGGCTTTTGTGTCGTCGCACCGTTTCAAGCCGGACTCGATCCTGAGATCGATCTGAATGGCGATGATGTCGCTGACATCGGCGCGAAAAATCCCTCTGACATCGATGTCTACACCATGGTGGTGCTTGATAAGGATCCAGCGCAACGCCGCACCAACTTGCGTGCGCCGATTCTGGTTTGTCGCAAGACCAATTTGGCCAAACAGGTGATCCTGCAAGACACCCGTCTGCCGATTAAATTCTACCTGCGCGATCTTAAACCCCACGGAAACTGACCTTCATGCTGGTTCTTACCCGGCGCATCAATGAAAGTATCGTGATCAACGGCGATATCGTGCTCACGGTACTCGAAGTGGGTCGCAATGGTCAAGTGCGCCTCGGGATCGATGCCCCACGGCATTATCAAATTTATCGCCGAGAATTATGGCTCGAAATCGAGCAGGAAAACCGCACCGCTCTCGCCAGTGCCCTCAGCGGGACGGATGGACAGGGAAGCGTTGTTGCTGAGTCATCGACGGTTGTGGTGGCGACTGCGGCGGCGACTGTGCCGGCGACAAAGTCGACGTCGACGAGAAAAAACCAAGACGAACCGACGCCTGTCGGTCCACAGCTCCTTTCACCCTGATCTCAGGTGTCCCATGGCACTCACGCGCTCTTCTTTTGAGGACATCGTCGAACGCATCCACACCATTCCTTCGTTGCCAGAAGTGGTAACCCAGGTGGTGCGGTTGGTGAACGATCCCAATTCTGATGCCCGTCAAATCAATGCGATCATGATGAAAGACGCGGCGATGGCGGCAAAGATGCTGCGCATGGTCAATAGCGTTTATTACGGTCTTGCGGAACCCGTCAGCGACCTGGAACAAGCGATTGTGATTCTTGGTTTCAAAACCATTCGTTCGGTCGCCTTGTCGATTTCCGTACTGAACATGTTTCAGCAACAGAACGCCAACTTTAACATGAAGGCCTTCTGGGCCCACAGTGCGGTCAGCGCCTGTCTTGGTCGGCTGATCTGTGACAAGGCCCGCATCTGCGATCCTGAATTCGGCTTTACCATCGGCCTGCTGAAAGATCTTGGCAAAGTGATTCTGGCCGAAAATGCTCCCGAAGAAACCCGCGCCATCATCGCCGTCGCACGGCAATACCGCATGAGCTTCACCAAAGCATGCCGCGAAGTGATGGACACTGACGACGCGGAAATTGGCGCGTGGCTGATGGAACGCTGGGAATTAGACAAAGTCCTGGTCGCCACCGTCCGTGAACAAGGCCTGCTGAGCGCAACCACCAAAGAACCGAAGCTGGTGTCGATGTGCATGCTCAGCGAATACTTGTGCGCGCTGAAAAAAATCCGCACCAGCGGACAATGCGATGAACCGCAACTGGATCCCGCCGTGTGGACCCATTTAGGCATGGATAAAACCGCGCTGGTCGAAGTGCTGGCAGTCATCAACGACGAAGTGGAAAACGCACGGCAACTGCTGTCGATCGCCGCGTAGACGGCTTAGAAGCTGTCTGGAAATACAGTATTGAACAGGAGAGCGCAGAGGCGCAGAGGAGAAGAATGGTCAGACACGATAGGAAATTGCGCTTTTTCCGGACCTCTGATCTTCAAATGGGCTCTGCGTCTCCGCGTCCTCACGTTAAATCTGCCTTTCCAGACAAGCTCTTAGTCTTCCAATCATAAACCTTGCCATAGCGTAGCGCCCATGAACGTGACCCGCAGCCGCTCGCAGGTCCAAGGTCGATTCCCCAAACTACGTGCGGGAACGAAATATCGTCAAACCTTAGACGCGCTTTTCATCGAAGCCGACCGCATGACTGGCAGCGATCCGCTGGGCGTCGCTTCCGTACTTCAGCGCCATAAGATTAACGTTGTTTTCATTGGCGATTTATCCGTCGGTTGCTTAAGTGGTCGACCACGGGCTACCCGAGACATCGACCTCATCGCCGGTGATGTTCGTTTCAGTAAAAAAGTATTGCAGGAACTCGGTGCCGTCGTCGACAGCAAAAAAGTCGAACGTCATCCGTCATTCCTCTCTTTCATACGTCGCGGACCAGCTGGCGACCACGAAGTGCTCGACATCATTACTTCGCAAGCGGGCAGCTATCGCTTGGTCTTCGCCAACGCGCAAAAATTGCAGATCGGCAAAATCGCCATCAGTATCCCAACGGCGGAAATGATGGTGGTGCTGAAATATACTGCCGCTATGAATCCGGTGCGACCAAAGACCAAGAAAATGCAAGATTGGGCTGATTTGTTCGCCGTCGTTGATGCCAACCCAGGAATCAAGATGCCCCTCATCCGCCACTTGGCCGATGAAGTCGTGCCTGGTTTTGGCGATGATGTGGCCGAAAAAATCAAGGCCCACCGGAAATAACAGACGTTTTGCAACCTGCCGAATCAAAGCGGAGCAGACCCTCGCCAGGTGAGCAGAAGGCCGTAGCGTCATTCGCATGCTCAGCATCCGCGCCGTCACCAAGAAGTTTGGTTCGCTCATCGCCGTCGATAATTTGACGCTGGAACTTCCCGCTGGGCATGTGCATGCCTTTCTGGGACCCAATGGCGCGGGGAAAACGACGACCATCCGCATGTGTACGGGTTTGCTGCATCCCGATAGCGGCAGCGTCACTGTTGGCGGTTTCGATGTCGCGACGCAGGGCATTGAAGCGCGCAAATTATTGGCCTACGTGCCCGATGAACCCTATCTGTACGATCGTCTGACGGGGCGCGAATTCCTCGACTTCACCGCGCGCGTCTATGGTCTTGACCGCGCAACCTTTCTTGAGCGCCTTGCCGAGGTCAGCGCGCGCTTTTCGTTGGATGGATTTCTTGATCAATTAGCTGACGGCTACAGCCACGGTATGCGCCAACGCGTGGTGTTGGCCGCCGCGGTGTTGCATCGACCGAAAGTATTGATCGTCGATGAGCCGCTGGTCGGCCTTGATCCCAAACACATTCGTATCGTGCTGGCGTTACTGCGCGAAATCGCCGACCACGGCGGCAGCGTGTTGATGAGCACTCATTCGCTCTCAACTGTCGAAGGCGTTTGCGATGGCGTATCCGTGATGGATCACGGTAAAATGATCGCCTCTGGCACCGTCGCCAGCTTGAAGGGTGAAGGCGATTTAGAATCGCGCTTCCTAGCGCTGACCGAACACGAAGCCCCGCCCGCCCCGCGTGGCGCATGATTTATCCTAAATCCAGCGATAGAACACAGAGAACCAGAGCACCAGAGGAAGAGACAAGACGTTACGTCGAATCAACGGAACACCTTTGGGCGATCGTTAAAAAGGAGCCTAACTCTTTCTCTGCTCTGGTTCTCTGGGGCTCTGTGTTCTATCCATCGCGGTTTTTAGGCTTGTCCATGAGCCGCACATGAGCCGCAGCGGTGTCGTGCACGTTTTGGTCGATGCACACAATGTGCTGCACCACGACCCGCAGTTGTGCAAACACATGCACGAGCCCGAAGTCGCGCGGCAAGAAATGGAACGACGCCTCGCTGGCCGTCAGCATCTCCATCTCTTCTACGATGGCGGCCTTGGCGGCGAAGTTCGCACCACGCACCGACAAGGCTTGGCGATTGATTACGCCGGCACCGGTGAAGCCGACGACCGCATTGTTCGCTGGCTGAAAATCAACCACGCCCGCCGTGCGGTGGTCGTCACCGACGACGCCGATTTGCGCCGCCGCGTTCGCACGCTCGGCGCAGGCATTGCCGACGCGCGTGGATTTCTCGCTGGTTTAGGCCGCGAACACGATCCACGCGAACAACGCGGTCCACTCAGCCCAGGTGAAGTGGATGAATGGATGCGGATTTTTGGGATTGATCAGACGGATACCTGACCGCGTTATTCGACAATCAAACAGCGAATCTCAGGGCACCATGATCGAGAGGAAGACTTTGGTTCAAACCACCGCTCAGAAATCATTGACCGCTTCCGGCTGCGGTTGGGGTTCCACTGGCGGCGCATGTTCCGACACGGACTTTGGTTTGGGATGATCGCCGTCATAAATCGTCCATTTCAGTTCTTTCATCAGTTTTTCTCGTGCCTGCATCCCAATCAAACCCTGGGCCTTGCTGAAGCCACCATCAAACTCGACGTTGCTGCCTTTGTTCAACGCCGCGATGTTCGCCAGTAATTCGCCGTACGAAGCCGAAGTAAGAGTAACACCGGA
>JANMYZ010000538.1:0-3481 GCA_031382605.1 Planctomycetota bacterium
CTAAGCCGCAGAAGAATTTAACCACAGAGGGCACAGAGGGCACAGAGGACGTCATCTCTCTCGTCTCTGTGCTCTCTGTGCCCTCTGTGGTTAGCCATGATTTTTGTTTTCGGCTAAGAACGATTTTCATCCCCGTAACGCACCAACACCAAGCCCATGACTTTGCGGAATAGGAATCAGACCTTGAATGACCATCAATGGCGATGCGGTCAGATCGTCGACAATAAAACTGCCGGTTCCCAAACCCTGCGCGCGTTCATTTAATCCGATCGCAGCGGCCATGTGCGTTGAATGTGCGCGACCGATAGATCCTTCGAGCGCCGAGGTGATGACCACGCTCAGGCCGCAGGAAGTGGCTAACTCTGCCGCTTGTTTGGTTGGCCGCCAACCGCCCAGAAACATCGGTTTGAGCACCACGATGTCAGCGGCTTGCGCGGCAGCGACCCGGCCAATGTCGACGGCCGTACGCACGGCTTCATCGACTGCAATTTTGAGTCCGGTGCGACGGCGAAGGGTCGACATGCCTTCAAGATCGGCAGCGGCCAACGGCTGTTCGCAAAATTCCAGATTCGCATCCGCGACTTCGACGGCGAATTCCATGGCTTGGCCCAACGTCCAGGCGCAATTGGCATCAACGCGTAATTTGGCTTGGGCGCCAATGATGTCGCGTACGGCAAAGACGCGCTCAACATCGGCGGCGATGCTGGTGGTCGGCCCACCGACTTTCAGTTTAAAGCTGGTGAAGCCGCTTTTGAGCAGCTCTGCCGCGCCAGCGGTGATTTCAGTTATGCTGCCACCTAACAGGGCGTTGACCGGCACCGACATCGGTATGGTCGTGTCGGAAGCATCGCCGGTCAAATACGTTGCCAGCGGGCGTTCATTTTTTTGCGCCGCCAGATCAAGCAAGGCGCCTTCGATGGCCGACCGCGCACACGGTGCGCCACCAAGCATTTTTTCCAGCGGACCAAGGGGCGCGTCGGGTCGACCGCGATCAAGCCAATCAATAATAAATTCGCCCGTCAGCGCCTTCAGCACGGTATTAAATACTTCGCGGCATTGCTCAGGCGTCTCGCTACCGAAACCGGCCAACGGCGCGGCTTCGCCTAAACCAATGCGGCCAGCGCCATCGTCAAGCGCAACGACCCATACGACCCGCTCACTGATCTGACCTTGAGCGGTCATCAGCGGAGTTGCCAATTTCAGGCGACGTTTGAGGAGCCTACAGCGCATTGCGGGCGGCAATGATAAGCCCGGCAGTCAGGCACAAGCCAGTGATCAGCTCCAGGGCCGCAGAGCGTGCCAGATACCCATTGAGGGCGGCGCCTGAGGTGCGCATCAAACCAACGCACACCAGCAAGCCGCCAACGCCCGCAACCGCCGCAGGTAGCCACAGCCAACCGCCGCCGACACGTATGGCGACATCGACCAGGCAAACCGTAGCAGTGGCATGCAGCAAGCAGCAGTACCTGCGCGTCAGATGATCACCCAGGCGCACGGCCAAGGTTCGTTTACCCACCACGGCATCAGTCCTGATGTCGCGCAAGTTGTTCACCGCGATAATGCCGGTCGCCTGTAAACCAACCGCAGCAGCGATCAGCCACCACGTCAGCGGAAGATCGAACCAGGAGTGCAAACCGATCTCAGCCTGTGAATACTTGGTGATGACGAAGCCCGCCGCGCCCAGCGATTCATAGGGCATCAATGTCGCCAGCGCTGGCGCAACCTGCACCCAAGCGCTGCCCAGCACCGCGACTAAACCGAAGAACAAAAAAACAAAAGCGTCACCCAAGCCAACGTACGCCAGCGGAAATGGCCCAGCCGTATAAGCGACCGCACACACCAAGCTGATGAGGCCGAGCACCAAAATAATCCAGCCGCCAAAAGTCATCAGCCATAAGCCCACTAAAAATGCTAACAGCAGTACGATACCCGTCGCGATGAGCATAGCTCGCGGTGTGATCAGCCCACTCGCCACCGCGCGTTGCGGTCCAATGCGCTCTGGGGTGTCAGCGCCTTTCAGCGCATCGAACGCATCGTTGGCAAAATTGCAGCCGATTTGAATGAGCAAAGCCCCGATCAAACAACCGCACGCTGCTAGCCAATGAATCGGCACCAAGGTCGATCCCAAGGCAGTGCCGACCAAAACCGGAACAACACCAGCAGCTAGGGTTTTCGGACGAGTGGCGAGAAGCCAAGCTCTCCAATGTCCGATGTCCGATGTCCGATGTCCGATGTCTTTCATGGGCGTGGTCATTTGAGGTCAGATCGCATGGTCGCGTCCGAAATCAATTATGACGCGGTAGCACACGACATCGGACATCGGACATCGGACATCGGACATGAGCATCATGGCCGCCGTGGGAATTTCGAGAAATCTGGTTTCCGTTTTTCCAAGTACGCTTGGTGTCCTTCTTTCCCTTCTTCGGTCATATAAAATAACAACGTCGCATTGCCGGCTAATTCCTGCAATCCGGCTTGGCCATCGCAGTCAGCGTTGAACGCCGACTTAAGACAACGCAGCGCCATCGGGCTGTGATGCATCATCTCTTGGCACATCGCCAGCGTGCGTTCTTCGAGTTCGGCTAATGGCCAGACTTCGTTGACCAAGCCCATGTCGAGGGCTTGTTGCGCGGTGTATTGGCGACAGGTGTACCAGAACTCGCGAGCCTTTTTTTGTCCGACGCAGCGGGACAAATAACTGGCGCCAAAACCACCATCGAAGCTGCCGACCTTAGGCCCGGTTTGACCAAAGCGCGCGTTATCTGCCGCGATCGAGAGGTCGCACACCAGATGTAAGACTTGCCCGCCGCCGATCGCCCAGCCCGCGACCATCGCCACCACCGGCTTAGGACATGAGCGAATTTCACGCTGTAAATCGAGCACATTTAAGCGCGGAATTTTATCGCCGTCTTTGCCGCCGACGTAACCACCGTGCCCGCGCACGCGCTGATCTCCGCCGGAACAAAACGCCTTATCACCAGCGCCAGTCAAGATGATCACACCAACCGCGTCATCATCGCGCGCATGTTGCAACGCATCGCGCAGCTCTTGCACGGTCTTCGGCGTAAAGGCGTTATGCACTTCAGGCCGATTGATGGTGAGCTTGGCGACCGAGCCGCCCTCCAGCTCAGCGTGGTGGTATAAAATATCGTCGTAGGGCCGATCAATCGCAGTCCAAGTCACGGGCATGGCGTAGTCCTCACGGGGTGCGCAGCGTGTACGGCTTGCAGCGCTGATCTAGAGGCAACGCCGTTTCTTTTGTCCTTCGATATTTCAAATCTCTTCTGCGTTAGTCGGTCACAAGCCCCAACGGGGCGGCTAAAGATAGCCCAGGGCAACGCCCTGCTCATTACCCATAAGTCCCTCGTCATCGCTTGCCTCGTTTATTGATGTCGGCTTGTGCGGCGAGGGCGGTGACGAAGTGACGGACCATGTCGAGTCCGATCCAGAGGGTTTGTGGTCCGGGTTCTCCGTCGCTTTT
>JANMYZ010000567.1:0-9936 GCA_031382605.1 Planctomycetota bacterium
GGTGAAGCTATTGATCATCTCAATTTTTGATTCAACCTAAAAAACGCAGTTGGAATAAAACTTCCACCGCGAAGACGCAAAGACGCTAAGGAAAAACAAGAGTTTGAACAAAATGCGTATGATTTGTGTCTTCACCAAACGAGTGAATCTTGGCTTTGCTGCAAGTCCTTTGCGCTCTTGGCGTCTTTGCGAGAAAAGCGCTCGCTACTGCGTTTTTTAGGTTCAAACCTTTGCTTTTCTAAGTGTCCCAGCGGGTACGGGGTCTTTGCGCCTTAGCGGTGGAAGTTTGAATTCCTACTGTGGTTTTAGGATGAACCTAAAAACTGAGATAGCTCACGGCTTGCGTAGGCTGATGTCCACCACGTGCTCAACCCCCGACGCCTCGCGAATGGTGAGGCTGGTTTCGATGCGGTCCGCAACATAGCGCGTCAGCGGCACATCGATGGAAGCTAAAATTTCCACTCGCTGATTCGGTGGTAGTTCAATGATAGTCGACGACATGGTGATGATCGCGCCAAGTTCAGCGGGTAAATGCAGCGTAGCTGTGCGTGGTTCGCCGGTGCGGTTGATCAGCGAGAGTTTGATGGTTTGGTGAATGACGGTGGTGCCAGCGAGTTCGACTTTGGCGGGTAAGAATCCGCTGGGCAGAACCACTGTTTGAATATCTTCGCGGAGCGCGATGCGAATGACAAAGACGGCGAGCAAAGCTGCCAGTACGACGCTGTAGAGTACGGTGCGCAGGCGAAAAAAACGGTGCTTGCCGCCGGCTAATTCGTTTTCGCTGCGGAAGCCAATCAGGTTGATTGGGCGATCCAGTTTGATCATCACGCTGTCGCAGGCGTCGATACAAGCAGTGCAGTGAATGCATTCCATCTGACTGCCGTTGCGAATGTCGATGCCGGTTGGACAAACTTTGACGCACAGTCCGCAATCGACGCAATCGCCGGTCACTTCACTGGGTTTTCCCCGTGGTTCACCGCGTTTAGGATCGTAGGCCACCACCAAAGAATGCTGGTCGAGCATCGCGGCCTGTAAACGTCCATAAGGACAGACGATGGTGCAGGTCTGCTCGCGGAACCAGGCGAAGTTGAAAAGGATGAGGCCAATGCTGATGCCGTAAAATATGGCTGCGTTCGGATGTGCGACGACGTCTAAAATGATTCCGTAGCTGAAGGCTTGTGTTCCGGTAAACAGCATGGTGGCGGTCGCTGCAAGGAGCGCCGATACCAACGTGTATCCCGTCCATGACAGTAATTTCCGCCACGATCCCGCGATTTTTCCACGGGCGCGATTTAAGCGCTTCACCGCCGGGCCCTCAAAGAGTCGTTCAAGTGGACGGTAAATCGTTTCCAAAAAAACATTATGCGGGCACAGCCAGCCACAGAAAAAGCGTCCGACCAACGCGACCAGCAACGCGGTCCCGACGACAAAGATGAGCACCAAAATCAGCAGATACGAAAAATCTTGTGGCCAGAACATCTGCCCAGCGACGATGAACTGCCGCTTGGGAATATCGAGTAACAACGCGGGCTTTCCACCAATTGTCAGACAAGGCAGAGCGAGATAGAATCCAATTAATCCAACCGCGAGTACAATTCGCCGCAGTCGCCAGACGCCCATAACCAAATGCACATGCAGCCACTGCCGACGACCATTGCTGTCTACCGACGCCATCACCGAGCGGAAATCGCTGCTGTTGCCCGGTGCGTTTGCCATAGGTTGCCCCGATCAGTATTTGATCGGGTCTTCTTTCTCTCTTGCGGCTTGGGGGCGCATGCCGGTTTTTTCGCCTTCGCGATTGAGCTGAACGATGTAGCAAGCAATCGCTTCGATCGCATCTGCTTTCAAGGTGAGATTCTGCGCAGGCATGACGGCCACGCCATTGACGGTTCGACCATTGGTGATGGTCTCGACCATGGTGGTCATCTTGGAAGTGTAGAGCCAATATTTATCGCGTAAATTTGGCCCAATGATTCCAGTATATTCGGGGCCGTGACAGGCTAGGCAACCGGCTTTACTCATCGCCTCTTTGCCCTTGGCGATCTTTGCCGAGTCTTTACTGAGGGCGACAAGTTCTTCTTCGGTTTTAAATTTAATTTTAGCGGTCCTTATCCTTATTTCGTCTTCGTATTTATCAACGTCGGCTCTGCTTAACTCTCCAGATAAAGCATGAAAATAGACCATGTAACTCACGGCGACGACTACGCTGACATACAACATCCACACCCACCAACGCGGCAAACTATTATCGTATTCCGTTATGCCGTCGAAGGCGTGCGAGCGTTCTTGATCGTAGCCTTGGCCATGGTCGGGAGCAAAGTCAGACATGGAGGGCTCCTTTTTTCAGACGGCATAATCCGCAGAGGAAAACAAAAGCAGGGCAAAGCATGTTCATTTAATGACCTGTGGTGCCTCGGTAGATTTCCCCAGGTCGGTACCAAGTCGTTTAATGTACGCGATCAGCGCAATGACTTCTTTGTTTTCCAAGTCATCAAGCTTTGAAAGTTTTTCCACTTGGCGGAGTTCATCAGCGATGACCTTCGCTTGTTTCTTCGCTGTGTCGACTGCTCCACGAATCTCTTCAGTGGAATAGGGGGTGTTCATTGGATAGCTGGCCAACACCGCAAGTTTAGTTTCAAGACTCGACAGATCCATATCGTCGCTGATCAGCCATGGATAATTCGGCATGATCGATCCTGGTGACACCGATCGTGGGCGTTCCATGTGATCGTAATGCCACGCTGCGCCGGGTCTCAGCACACCTTCGCGGGCCAGATCCGGACCGGTGCGTTTCGAGCCCCACAGAAATGGGCGGTCGTAAATGAATTCACCAGCCCGTGAATATTGTCCGCCGTAACGTTCGACTTCGGCGCGTAGCGTGCGGATCATCTGCGTATGGCAGACCGAGCAGCCTTCACGGATGTAGATGTCGCGACCAGTCAACTCCAACGGAGTATATGGCTTCACCGAAGCAATAGGCGTGGCGACTGCGCCGTGAATAATGGTTGGTACGACTTCGCCCAGACCGCCGATGCCAAGAACCACGATCGATAAGCCGACTAAGGCGGTAGGCCAGCGTTCAACTAAATCGTGTAGGGCGGTGGTTTTATTGGCCAAGCCAGGCTCCCGTAGTGCGCCATCAATGGCGACCTTGGTGATGCGCGTTTCGCGTAGCATAGGTGTGGCCTGGGCAACGTCGTCTTCCAATGGTTTAGCGTTGGCGATGGTGCGCCAGATGTTGAACGAGCACATGATCATGCCGGTCAGGAACAGCAGGCCACCCACAAGACGAACCCAATAAAACGGCACAATAGCGTTGACGATTTCCATCCAGTTGGTGTAGGTGAGATTTGAATTTTCATCAAACGCCATCTGCATGGCGCCCGACGTGATGCCAGCAATCCACATGGCGATGGCGTAGGTGCCAATGCCAATGGTTGCCAGCCAAAAATGAATGTTGGCCAAGCTATCCGACCACAGTTTGGTTTTATACATCTTTGGGATCATCCAGTAGATCATGCCGAAACTCAGCAGCGCGACCCAACCTAAGGCACCGCTGTGCACATGACCAATGGTCCAGTCGGTATTGTGTGATAGCGCGTTGACCTCGCGAATGGCAAGCATGCAGCCTTCAAAGGTCGACATGCCATAGAACGTCACCGCTGCGATCATAAACTTCAGCACGGCGCTCTCACTAACTTTGTCCCATGCGCCACGCAGCGTCAGCAGTCCATTGATCATGCCGCCCCAGGATGGGGCGATCAACATAATGCTAAATACGACGCCGAGGGACTGCACCCATTCCGGCAGCGCGGTGTGCAGCAAATGGTGGGGGCCAGCCCAGATGTAAATGAAGATCAGCGACCAGTAATGCACGATCGACAACCGGTAGCTATAGACCGGGCGCTCAGCGGCCTTGGGAATAAAATAGTACATGATGCCCAGGAACGGCGTGGTCAGGAAGAACGCCACGGCGTTATGCCCATACCACCATTGCACCATGGCATCCTGAATACCGGCGTAGACCGGATAAGATTTAAACAGCGTTACGGGATATTCAGCCGAGTTGACCACGTGGAGCATGAAAATACCAATCCAGGTGGCGATATAAAACCAAATCGCGACGTAAAGATGGCGTTCACGCCGACGCAAGATGGTCATGAACATGTTGATGCCGAAAGCGACCCACGCCGCCGCTAAAAGGATATCAATGGGCCATTCCAATTCGGCGTATTCCTTACCGGTGGTCAGGCCCTGCGGCAGGGTCAACACCCCGGCGACGATGACGGCCTGCCAGCCCCAAAAATGGAAAGCCGATAATTTGTCGCTATACATCCGCGCTTTGAGCAGGCGCTGAAGTGAAAAGTAAATTCCAGCAAAGATCGCATTACCCGCAAAGGCAAAGATCACCGCGTTAGTGTGCAGCGGGCGCAACCGACCATAGGTCAACCACGGCACGTCGAAATTAGCAGCCGGAAAGGCCAGCTGTAAGGCGATGGTCACGCCCAGCGTCATGCCGACGATACCCCAGATCAAGGTCGCGATGACGAAATTGCTCGCCCAACGATTATCGTAGGCGAAGGTTTCGAGGGCAGTTGAAGGCGACGTTGGCTCGCTCATGAGGCTTCCCAGACAAGGATCGTGGACGACATCACGGCAGCGGAATTGCCCGCTCCAGTGAAGCGGCGAAACCTAGCGGACACGTGACGGTCGGCAATCGGATAGTGATGTCCGATACCTTACGGTATTTGGTCGTCGATCGTTGCCGAATTTCTGCCGAGTCCTTCTACGGCGGTCGCCTGATCGGAGGTGGACGAGTGTGACAGCCGGACTCGCGAGGTGTGAGGGGGCCGCGCGCGAAGATCGTCAGCGCCGTAGTTTATCATCATAAAAACCACAGGAGAAAACCGTTTTTTCCGCAATACCCCGTTGGGCACTTAGCCGCCAAAAGCGCAATACTCCGTTGGGGCACTTAGGACTTACCGTAAAAAAAGTCACCCGTTTGGTGAGGCCATTGATCATCTAGGTTCTTATTCAAACCCTTGCTTTTCCTAAGTGCCCCAACGGGCAATGGCGTCTTTGCGCTGGAAGCCTGAATTTCTACTGCAGTTTTAGGGTGAAAAGCGAAAGTGAAACTGAGCACGATATAAGCGCACGATGCGAAGCCGGCCTAAGTGCCACGAGCGAAATAAACCGTGGTCACCCTAAAAAACGCAGTAGAAAACCATTTTACCGCTAAGCCGCAAAGAGCGCAAAGGACTTACAACAAAATCAAGCTTCACCCATTTGGTTAAGCCATCGATCATCTATATTTTGATTCAAACCTTTGCTTTTCTTGGCATCTTTGCGCCTTGGCGGTGGAAGTTTGAATTCCTATTGCGGTTTTTAGGGTCACCTATCGCATCGACCGGTCTTCCCCTGGGATCGCCAATCTCCGTATTGGCTGCGGGTTAAGAGCCGCTACCGAGAGCGACGTTCGCAGACGAGAGTGTTTTACTAAGCACACAACGCATACATTTTTGCCGACATATTCGCAAAGGCTGTGTGTTTACTTTTGTATCCTTTACAAGTCATCCACCTGCTTCGTCAACCGCGCCACGAGCAGAGATAACTCACTAACTCACTAACTCACTAACGCGCTCATCGGACTGATCAGAACGAAACTCAAGGCACCGATCAGGCGACGTGGCCACAACTTAACACCAAGCAATGCAATTAACGGCAAATTCTTCGTGCCGGGCGCCACTCGTTTCTGAGTAGTTTCAGTCTGGGCTGTGGGAGTAGGTGGGTGTCTTGAGTTAGTACTTTACTCGTCCCCAGCGAAAAACGTGAGTAAAAGACCCGTCAAAATAAGCCTAGTATAGTGGCTGTGCTTATGTAGCACGAAATAGATAGCGAATTAGGACGAATGGTAAGGCGCGAAATGAGCCGGATAGAGGGGCACGTTCTCCTACAACGCGTTTCATTTTTGAGCGTATTGTTAATCCTACAGGGAGACTTATAGTGCTGAACATGCAACCGGTTGTCGCGTTAGTCGTCACCATGAAATCGACCTTTCTCCTCGCTGTAACGCGCATGAAGTTATGCCTCATTACCCTCGTCGCTATTTCCACATTTTTTAACTCGAATGCTTCTGGCTTACAGTCAGCTGAAGGCCCAACTGAAGCAAAGTCAGTTCCGACAAACGTAAATGCTGACGTAAAAACGCATAAGTCGGTCGTCATGCCATTTCTCACCACCTATTGCACTTCCTGCCATGGTTCATCCAAAACCAAAGGTGATGTCAGGCTTGATAAAATTAGCGCGGACCTGGCCGTGGGTAAGGACATGGAACTTTGGAATATGGTACTCAAGCAATTGGTGCTGTCTGAAATGCCTCCTGCAAAAGAAAAACAGCCTAAAATAAATGATGTCAACAAGGTGGTTGACTGGATCAATGCTGAATTAAGTAAATCCGGTAATACAGCGAGCCTCTATCAAAAACTAGAGAGCCCAGACTTCGGTAATTTCGTGAATCACGAAAAACTTTTTAGCGGAGAGATCAAGGTTAATTCTTTTTCGCCGTCGCGTCTATGGAGAACCAGTCCAAATGTTTTTGATAATATAAAATCCAGCTTTGGTGGCGATGCAAAAGCCTTCAGGCAACCGTATCTCTTGGACGACAAGAAGGGCATAAAAGATTATGCGAACCTCTTGTTTGCTGATTCTGCGGTGGTTAGCGTTTTGATGTCGAATGCCAGTTACTGTGCAGGTCAACTCATCGAAAAAGACCAGGTTTTTAGGGGCATCGCTTCACCAGGTGCCCTCCCCAATCTGAATCAGTTAGAGGGCGCTGCGGCGCAACATTTCAAACGAGTTGTATGCCGTGATCCCACTAAAGATGAATTGAATAATTACCTAGGTCTTTTCAAAGGGTCCGCTCAAGAGGGGGGCAATGCGGAAGCCGCAAGATTGATGCTAATGGCCATCATGCTCCATCCTGAGTCGGTGTATCGCATTGAAATCGGCCTTGGAAACGCGGATTCATCGGGTCGCCGGATGTTGTCATCCACGGAGCTCGCCTTTGCGATTTCATATGCCCTAACCGATCGTCGTCCGGACAGTAGTCTTTTAAAGGCAGCCGAATCAGGAAAGCTGAAAAACAAAGACGATGCGCGCGAACAGGTTTCGCGGATGCTCGCGGATGAGTCCATCGAAAAGCCACGAATACTGAGGTTTTTCCGGGAATTCTTTGGGTACAGTCAGGCGCATAAAATATTTAAAGACGAAGCCAGATCAGGAGGCTTTAGCTATTACGGGGAAAACTATCCAAACATGTATGAGCAAGACGCTGACCTTTTCGTAATGAACATTCTCGAAAAGGACAAGGACGTACTCAAGCAATTATTGATATCAGACGAATACTTTATCCTTAACCGGCAGACCTTCAGAAATACCGTATTCGATTTTTACGAACGGAACAAGTCAATTATTGATGGTGGACAGCTTCCTGAGGATAAATCAAAGGAGTTATTGAAATCGCTAGGCCTGAAAAGCTGGAAAGAGCTTAATGTGAAATATAATGTGCACGGTTTTGACCGTGGTTTTAACGGAAGTTCACAACAAATAAAGGATATGGCGAAAGCTGTCAGAAATGACCAGAAGAGGAGTACGGATAAGGAAATTAGCCAAGGTATGCACGCTCTTTATAATAAATATCCCATGGTCTACGATCTGAAGGACGGTGAACAGAATTTCCTTCTGCCTCAACCATACAAAAGACCAAATCGGGCGGGCATGCTTACGCATCCTGCTTGGCTAATTGCCTATTCACTCAATGACCACACCGATCCGATCCGTCGTGGTAAATGGGTGAGAGAACGCTTGTTGGCAGGCGTGATTCTTGATGTCCCAATTACCGTGGATGCCACCATACCGGAAGACCATCAAAAGACCCTGAGAGAAAGACTTTCAGTCACGGAAAAGAAAGAATGTTGGCGCTGTCACGAACAGATGAACCCCTTGGGGTACGCCTTTGAGGTATTTGATGATTTTGGACGTTACCGCACCGTGGAAGCACTCGACAAATTACCCAAGGTGAATGACAAGCACCCCAGCAAGCCAGTGAATGCCACTGGCGCCCTAACGGGCACCGGCGAAAAAAATGTAGACGGTAACGTGAAGGACGCCTTGGAATTAATCCGCAAGCTGGCCAACTCAAACAAGGTGAGGCAATCCATGATCCGTCATGTGTTTCGTTATTACATGGGTCGTAACGAGATGCTCTCCGACTCCATGACCCTGATTGCGGCTGATAAAGCCTATCTGGAAAGCGGCGGAAGTTTTAAGGCACTTTTAATCTCTCTGCTTACCTCGGACTCCTTCCTTTACCGAAAAACACTTTAAATACTTAGGGGCAAACCATGACTCATTCGCGACGTAATTTTCTTAAGGGCATGTCTCTTGGAGCCGGAGGCTTCCTGCTCGCTCCCTTTTTAGACGCCGTGGAAAAAAACGCCAAAGGCAACGCGAAGGCATTGCCCAGTCGTTTTGTATTTGTGGTTAAGAATAGTGGCATTTGGCCTGAGGCCATCACCCCGCAAGAATTTAAGGCTGGCGGTAGCAATGCGGTGAATGCCTCGCTCGCCAAGGCGGCACTGCCTCCTTCAATGCTAGCTCTCGAACCGTATAAAAATCAACTCTCCATCGTGCAGGGTCTCTCGGGAAAAATGTGCCAAGGTGGCCATACCAGTAATTACGGCATGATGGGTGCATACATGGCGAGCGGCGAAAGCAGCCCCGTTAGTCCATTGTGGGCCACCGCCGATGCTGAATTGGCCAAATTATATCCTGCTCCTTTCAATCATGTTGGGCTGGCAGTGCGCTCAAGTTGGGGATCAAGTGCTTTTGGCGGAACCATGTATCCTGCGATCTCGGCAGTGGGCCCGGGAAAGGAGCTTCCTTTTCAAGGTAGCCCTGACGTGGCCTTCGATGATCTATTTGGCTCTGCGGTTTCCTCCTCTAATGGAGGGGAAAAGAGATTTAAACTCCAGAAAAATCTTTTAGATTTTATGGTTAGCGATATCAAGAAAGTTGAAAAGATTCTGCCTTCATCTGAAAAGATGAAAATGGACGCCTACCTCAATGCTTTCGAAGAGCTTCAGGTACGCCAGAGTAAATTGATTGGAATGAATAAGAAGGTCAAGGAATCAGCGCCGCCAATCAGTGATAAATTTACCTCGCAAGTGGAAGAAGTTCGCCAAGAGGCGCACTGTGATTTGGCCGCCGCCGCTTTGATCGCCGGCCTCACCAACTGCGTCACCATACGTCTAGACAATGACGGCACGATTTACAAAGCCCTTGGCTTGACGAAACCTATTCATGGAATTGGACATGACGAAGGTAGTAATGGAAAAAATCAAGGCGAATGCCGTGATATTATCCGCAAACATCACATGGAATTAATTGCAAGTATGGCAAAAAAGCTAAAGGCCGTTCCGGAGGGTAACGGCACCATGCTTGATAATACCATGATCATCTACCTCAGCGATTCTTCAGACAAACATCATGGCAGCTGTCTGGAATGGCCTTACATAATCGTCGGTGGTTGTAGCGGAAAACTGAAAATCCCAGGCCGTTATATACGTTATCCTAAATACGGAGATAAAGGCTGTCGCACCATCGGAGACTGGTGGACCACCCTGCTCAATGCCCACGGGAATTCGGTTAAGTATTATGGCAACGAAGATCTTGTCCTGAAGCAAAACGGGAATTCTCACGCGGGACCCCTCGCCGAGTTAATTGCCTAATTTCGCGCGAGCCGCGCTTGCGCTGCCCGGGAGGGTCGAGCACCAGCTCGACCATTGTGCACGCAGTCTGGCGTTGATGCGTACACCGATCTACTCCGAGGTCGACCTGGTGCTACGCCACACCCGGGAGAGGTGGTGGGAGGGGGAG
>JANMYZ010000579.1:0-9415 GCA_031382605.1 Planctomycetota bacterium
GCGAGGGCAAGCGCTAAGGCGTGATTTCCGACTAATCGCTGAGGAAATGGTTCCCGCGCCCAAAAAACTAAACAGCGGGCAATGAAAGTGGCCGTGGCGCTGGGTCGATCACTGCGCATTGGAGTTGAACCTAGAAAACGCAGTTGAAAACAATTTTACCGCCAAGACGCCAAGAGCGCAAAGGACTTATAGCAAAGATATGATTCACCCAATTGATGAAGACCAAGAGCGCACACATTTTCATTCAAATCCTTGCTTTTCCTTAGCGTCTTTGCGCCTTGGCGGTGGAAGTTTGAATTCCTACTGCGGTTTTTAGGTTGAGCACCTTTGTGAAAGACGCAGGAGACAACTATTTGAGCGCAATGCCACGGTGCTTAGGACTTGTCGCATAAATAACCCCGCCGGATTCCGGCGGGGTTATGGGGTTCATGCTCTGATGTGATCAGCAACGAGCCCGTCGGTCAGCTATTCGTTGTCGGCATTACGTCCGTTGAAGATTTCTTGGATCTCTTCGCTGAGACGAACTTTAACTCGCTCACGTTCGCTCTTGCTGCCGATCTTGTTCGCCGCGCCACCAAACAAGTAGTGATCCAGATCCACTTTGGTGCGCATCATCTTGGTATGGAACAATTTTTCTTGGTAGTTGTTCACGTCGATGGCGATGTAGTCGTTGAGAATTTCCTTTGAGATGAACTTTTGGATCGACGATATCTTGTGATCCATGTAGTGCTTGGTGCCTTCAATATCACGGGTGAAACCACGCACGCGATAATCGATCGACAAGACATCGGAATCGAAACTGTGAATCAAGAAGTTCAACGCCTGCAGCGGTGAAATTTTGCCGCAGGTCGACACATCGATGTCCGCGCGAAAGGTCGCGATACCGCTGTAAGGATGCGATTCTGGATAGGTGTGCACACAGATGTGGCTCTTATCCAAGTGCGCAACCACGGTTTCAGGCAAAGGACCTGGAGCCTCTTTGTTTTCGGGATCTTGCTCGACCGGTTCTTCGCTGATCAACATGGTGACCGAGGCGCCTTGCGGTTGGTAATCCTGGCGAGCCACGTTGAGGATATTCGCACCGATGATGCGCGTGACCTCGGTTAATATCTGGGTCAAACGCTGGGCGTTATATTCCTCGTCGATGTAAGCCAGATAGTCGCGCCGTTCATTGGCATTACGCGCATAGCATACGTCGTACAGGTTGAAGCTCAGAGATTTAGTCAGGTTGTTGAAACCGTCGAGTTTGAGTTTGAGCTTCTTAAACTTGTTGCCCATCGCGGGTGACCTCGTGCAAAGTGTGAATTGATGGCAGCCAGGAAAGGGTAGCCAATTGGGAAAGATCGGGGGTTTATCTCGCTTCCCCCCAGGGGCAAGTTAAGCCGCCGTGCGGATATGACGTAGATTGAATGATGAAGCTCTGACGACAGACCTCACCAGCCAACCACTGGCGCTAGCCCTTCGCCGCTAGACAACCACGCCCATGCCAAGCAATACTTTTGGTTCTGCGTTCCGCGTCACCACCTTCGGCGAGTCTCATGGCCCAGCAGTTGGCTGCGTGATCGATGGTTGCCCGCCCAATCACCCATTAGACCTCGTTGCAGTTCAGGCCTTCTTGGCTCGTCGGCGTCCTGGACAATCAAAACTGGTGACGCCACGCGATGAAGATGATCACGTCGAAGTGCTCTCTGGCCTTGATCTCGAAAGCGGCCGCACGCTTGGCACGCCCATTTGTTTGGTCGTGCGCAATCAAGATCAACGTTCGACCAGCTATGGCGATTGGCACCATATTTACCGCCCAAGTCACGCTGATTTCGGCTATGACGCCAAGTTTGGCATTCGCGCATGGCAAGGCGGCGGTCGTTCTTCCGCACGCGAAACCGTCGGTCGAGTCGCCGCTGGCGCGGTCGCCGAACAATTGCTCTGCGCACGTTTTCCAGCTCTGCGCATCGTCGCCTGGGTTGAACGCGTGCATCGTCTTGACGCACGCGGTGACATCGACCCCCTCACCGTTACGCGCGGCGCCGTTGATGCTCACCCAACGCGTTGCCCACATCCGACTCATGCCGCAGCGATGGAACAGGCGATCCTCAATGCAAAAAAAAATGGCGACAGCTTAGGTGGATATATTCGCCTGCTGGTTCACGGCGTACCACCGGGTTTGGGCGAACCGGTTTTCGACAAACTTGACGCGTTATTAGCGCAGGCTTTTCTCAGCTTGCCCGCTTGCAAAGGCGTCGAAGTTGGCTCCGGTTTTAGCGGCCCTGAATTCACCGGCCTTGAACATAACGATCATTACCGTTGGGAGGGCGATCCTAAACAGATGACCACCGCCAGCAATCGTTCTGGCGGAATCCAAGGCGGCATCAGTAACGGCATGCCGCTTGATCTGCGTTTGGTTTTCAAACCCACCGCAACCGTTCTTCAGCCACAGCCCAGCGCCGACGACGCGGGAAACAACGTCGACCTGCAAGCCAAAGGCCGCCACGATCCGTGTGTGTTGCCACGCGCGGTACCGATCGTCGAAGCCATGACCGCACTGGTGTTGGCCGATTGCTGGCTGCGCCAACGCGGCCAAGTCGGCGATCCATGGTCGGGATTAAGCGGGCCGTTGCGCTAAGAAAATTCATTGTCGTTCGCTGCCTATTTCGAGCGAGACACACAAGATCCTGCGTCCTGGTGGATGTTTATCCTGATGGCGAAGCCTACCCGCGCGAACTGAGTGCGAGTTCCAGGACCACGGTCGTCACCAACAAAATACTGGTGGCGTTCACGCAAGACCAACGAACGCGCTCTCCTTGATTGCCAAATCCAAAGTCCGAACCAAGTCCGTGCCACAGCCGCAATCCCAATGCCGTGGCGAAAAAACCAAAGCAGATTAACTGCCATGAGGTGGCTCCGGCAGAAAGTAAATCACCTGCATCGCCATCGCCGGTCCACGCACCAGCGCTAAGGTAAACGCCGTTCGCGACCAGACAAAAACCAGCGAAAAAACGCACCATTGACGACCACTTCACTGCGCACCACGCCGCCAAGGCCCACGCCATCAGCGGCACCACACTGCCGACCAGCGCTCCAGCCCATGACACCCATAGTGGATTGGGGTTCTCGCCAAGATCGGTGCGCGAGACAGACAAGGGATGTAACACCACCCGTTCAATCGTCGCGCCAGTGATGCCTGCAGCCACCACATGGCCACCTTCGTGCACGGCCATCATCGCCAGCCAGCACCACGGAATAAAGGTGATCAGCAGCAAAAACTGACGCAGACGCGCGGTAGTCACGCAACAGCCCGCGGCAGCATCATTATTCATGCTGCGGATAAGAGACGATTCATTCCGTCAATCAATCATTTCATTGATTCAAGATAATGAACTTAGCGATCTGAACGTGATCGCATTTACGCGGATGAACGGCGATGAGCTCATCGCTCATCAAGCCCAAGCACGCTGGTCGCCATGGTAACCAGTTTGTGGTCTTCCCACTGCCAGATCAGTTTACTGTTCTCATCGAATTCAAGCAGGTGTGGTCCCTTACCTTCCTGGCCATGACCGCACCAGTTGGCTACCAGCAAGTGACCGTTGGCAATGCGATCGAAACTCGAAAACCATAACAGGCGCGCGTTGGGGAAGGCCTCTTTGCCGCCAATGGAATGGATAATCTTCCCTTGCGGATCCAGCACTGCGACGGTGAGCGCTCCGCCAGTGGCAGCAAGAATATTTCCATCCGGCAAGCGCTCGCCGATGTAGCCTTTGCCTGGGAGTTTATATTCAGCCACTTTTTTACCGGCGGCGTCGACTTCAAAAATCATCTGTGGGCCAGCAAGGCCGAGCAGATAATGACCGTCTGACGTCAGACGAATCAGGCGCAAATCACCAGGACAATCGACCGGAATTTTAGAAACGACTTTGCCCTTGGGGTCAACCGTGATCAGGTGTATTCCACCGTGGCTTGACCCAAGAACGGTGTTTCCATTGGGCAAACGGCGCGCGGACGAAACATCTTGTTGGCCATTCACCGACCACAGCAGCTTTCCCGTGGCAATCGAATATTCACCAGCGCCATCGCCATGGCTGACCAAAATGCGGGGCTCACCAAACTGCAAGGGATCTGGCGCAGGCGGCTTGACCTTGGCGCCACCGGACGGCTTTTTCTTTGGTGGAGGTGGCGGCGTCACCATGCCAAGTCGCTGAAGATCGCGCGATGCATGGGGAACGTTAACGCTCCAACCTAATTTCGGATTCACCTGATCGACTAATACCAATCGGCTGGGGCCATTATCCAGAATGGCGAAACGATGCAGGATCACGGGCGCTGGCGGAGGCGTCTTGGGCTTTTTCTCCACCGCTGGGACCATGACAGCACATGACCAGAGCAAGCAAGTGATGAACAGAAGTGAGCGCTGACGCATGGGGAATCCTCGATGAGATAGGGAGATAAACCGCGAACAACCTACATTTACGCGATGATTTTACTGATGGGTGCTGCGCTTTCGACACCGACCAACTTTTGATCCAGGCCGTTATAAAAATAGCTGAGCAGGTTGGGATCAAAGCCAAGTTGGCGCAAAATAGTGGCATGCATGTTTTTTACCTCGTAGGGATCTTCGACTGCCGAGCCACCAAGCTCGTCGGTTTGGCCGACACTGACGCCACCCTTTATGCCACCACCAGCCATCCACATGGTAAAGCCAAAACAGTTATGATCGCGGCCTGTTCCAGCGCCATATTCGGCGGTCGGCTGACGGCCAAATTCGCCGCCCCACACCACCAGCGTTGAATCAAGCAAACCACGCTGCTTGAGGTCTTTCAGTAAACCGGCAATGGGCTTATCGGTGTTCCCCGCATGGAAAGAATGATTTTTCTTCATGTCGGTGTGCGCGTCCCAATTGTCATCGTTGTGCGCGCCGCCGGAATAAAGCTGAATGAAACGTACACCGCGTTCGACCATGCGCCGAGCCAGCAGGCATTTCGATCCGAAATCTGCCGTGCGCTCTTCGTTGATGCCATACAGCGCCTTGATGTTTTCTGGCTCTTTTGACAGATCGACCGCATCAGGTGCGAATTGCTGCATTTTATAGGCCAGTTCGTAACTCGAAATGCGCGCCGCAAGTTCACTGTTGTCAGCCCGTACACTGCGGTGCGCTTCGTTGAATTCTTTCATTGAATCGAGCATCTGACGCTGTTGCGCGCTGCTCATGCCAGCCTGCGGTTTCAGGTCAAGAATTGGTACACCACGCGGACGCAAGACAGTGCCTTGATAGCAGGCCGGCATGAAGCCGCTCTGCCAATTCTTTGCTCCGCTAATGGGACCACCGGTTTTATCCAGCATGACGACGAAGCCCGGCAAGTTTTGGTTCACGCTGCCCAGGCCATAATTCACCCATGAACCCAGGGCGGGATAGCCACTCAAGATTCTTCCGCTGTTCATTTGCAGCATAGCGGAACCATGAATGGGCGATTCTGCCGTCATTGAATGAATAAAGGCCATGTCATCGACACAGGTTCCCAGATTTGGAAATAAATCCGAGATCATTTTTCCGCATTTGCCATAGCGCGAAAACTTCCACTGTGGCCCAACCACGCGGCCTTCGTTCTTGTGCCCGCCACGACCAAAGGTTTTGACCGGAATCGTTTTGCCATCCAGTTCATACAGTTTGGGTTTGTAGTCGAAGGTATCGACCTGACTTGGACCGCCGTACATGAAAAGAAAAATCACGCTCTTCGCCTTGGCCGCTAACGGCGGAGCCTTAGGCGCTAATGGATTCACGTACGGTGTTACGCCGTCAGCGGCGTAGCTTTGGCCCGCGAAAAAATCACTCCCAAGCAAACCGGCCAAGGCGAGAGCGCCAAAACCATTGCCACTGCGACAGAGCAGATCACGTCGCGAAATACCGCTTCCCCCCTGCTGCTGGTGTGCGGCAGAAGATACGGAAGCAGCAGGAACGACATGAGAAGAATGGGTCATCGGAGTTTCCCGTGAATCAATCGAGGTAGACGAATTCATTGAGATTGAGCAACAACAAACTGAATGAAGTAAGGCCATTGCCGCCGTATTTTTGCAAGAACGCTTGTCCACGTTTGACATCATCGTCCGTCGCTGGGCGTTGAGTGACGAGCTCAACCGCCACGCGAATCTGTTTGGCTTGGTCAGCTCCGGCGTCTCGCTGGATGCGCTGCGCCAGGCGGGCGGCTTGCTGATTCATGAATTCACTATTCATCATGGTCAGCGCCTGCGTTGGCACGGTGCTAGAAAAACGCACGGGACAGCTTGCTTCGGTGTCAGCCGAATCGTGAACGGTGAGCAACGGATAGGGCAACGAACGCTTCACCTTGATATAAATACTGCGCCGCGCCGCCTCGGTAGCTGAAGACTGGCCCCAGCCGGAACCAGGCATCGACTGGGTACTGAGTACTTCGTGTGGTAATGGCGGAAAAATATCAGGACCGCCCATGGCGAGATTTAATTCTCCACTGACTGCCAATACGGAATCGCGAATTTCTTCGGCGCCCAAGCGGCGCATAGAAAAGCGCCATTGGAGAGCATTTATTGGGTCTTTGGCTAAATTATTTGCCTCAACGACGGACGACTGGCGATACGTATTTGAGGTCATGATCAAACGGTGCATGGACTTGAGCTTCCAACCGCGAGCCATGAATTCACAGGCTAACCAGTCCAGTAAACGCTGGTTGGTCGGTTGCTCGCCAAAGCCGCCGAAATCATTGGACGTCACCACGATTCCTTTGCCAAAATGATGCTGCCACAGGCGGTTGGCCATAACGCGAGCGGTCAGTGGGTTTTCTGGACTACCAATCCAGTTGGCGAGTTGCAGTCGCGGACGTGGCACGTTCGCAGGCAATTCTTTCGCTCCCAATACCTGGGGAAATCCTGGGGTGACCTTCTTGCCTGGAGTATGTGGATTTCCCCGCTTTAAGACGTTTGTTGGTCGTAGGGTACCTTCGACTGCGGCCAACGCTTTGCCCTCGCGTGGGACATCTTTTTTTATATCGGGATGATCATTCAGCGCCTTAAGGCCGGATAATTCCATGAGCTGATCGCCATAGCGCGCGAAGGCCTCTTTGCCCATGATTTCTGCGCCGCGTGCTGCGATTTGTTCAGCAAGAACTGCGCTTGCGTTGGTCTTGTCACCTTTGCTCGCACGTTTACTGAAGTCCGTCTCTGCACGAGTGATCTGCTCTTGCAGCTTGGTTATTCTTGCCGCGTAGGCTTGCTTGGTCGCCGCATCGGAGGGAATCGTCACCTCGATATTTTCTCCGCTCACGGCCATCGGCTGAAGGCCCTGGAAGAAAGCGACCATACGATAGTAGTCTTCCTGCGTCAGTGGATCTTTTTTGTGATTATGACAGCGAGCACAACCCAGGCTGATGCCGAGCATGGCCTGCGTCGTCGTGGAAACGATGCCGTCTATATGATCATAATGCGCTTGCTCGCGGTCGGCTGGCTCATCATCCCACTGACCGAGCCGGCAGAATCCGCTAGCGATAACGCTGTCGGCAGTGGGCTTTTCAAACTGATCTCCGGCAAGCTGTTCAGCCAAGAACAAGTCGTAGGGTTTATCTTCGTTCAAAGCGCGGATGACGTAATCGCGATAACGCCAAGCGTTCGGTTTATCGCCATCGCGTTCAAAGCCGTTAGTTTGAGCAAACCCAACCACATCAAGCCAATGACGTCCCCATTTTTCGCCGTAGTGCGGATTGATCAATAGACGCTCAATAAGTTTTTCGTACGCCAGCGGATCCGTATCCAGCACAAACGCTTCGACTTCTTGCGGCGACGGCGGCAGTCCCAGCAGATCGTAAGTCGCACGGCGGATCAGCACCCGTCGATCGGCTTCCGCAGCTGGCTTCAGGCCCTTCGCATCAAGGCCAGAAAGAATAAATGCATCAATCGGATTTCGCACCCAGGCGTTATTTTTGACCGCAGGTGTCGTTGGCCGCGTCGGCTTGCGATAGGACCACGCTCCGCCGCCTTTGTTTTTTACCACTGGTTTCACCGCTACCGATTTGCCAGCAGCGGTAACCGGCCCCAGGTCTTTGCGTCCCCATACCGCTCCAGAACGCACCCATTTACCCAGCAGATCGAGCTGTTCCTGGGCTAACTTTTCCTTGGGTGGCATCTGATGATCGTCGTCGCTGTAACTGATCATTTTCAGCAACAAACTATTGCCGGGATTATCGAGATCGATCGCTGGGCCGTTGTCTCCACCGGCAATCAGATTGGCGTAGCTCGTCAGCAACAACCCGCCTTTGACCTTATCATCAGCGCCGTGGCATTTGAGGCACTGATCGTTCAGGATCGGGGCTATTTTTTCTTCGAATAAACGCACGCCATCGGCCACCGGCCGAGCGTCACCCGCGTTCGCCAAGCACGGCATCAGAATAAGTGCCAGCAAAAAGACGCGTTTTAGGCTCAGGCTCAGGCTCATTCTCACACGACCTTTCGTGCGACCTTGCGTGCGCGCTTGCTGCTGGTGACTTTGGGTCACGGTCACGGTCATGTTTGGATGGCTGACCTCATGCATGGTCTCGTACATGCGAGCAGTACTCATAACCTTAGCAGCAATATTTCGCAGCACTGCTGATCCGTAGAACGTAGGCCTGATCGTCGCCTGACCGTTACCTTCTATTTCTTGACGCAGCCAGGCTTTAGAGCAGTGGAGCACTTCCCCAAAGCACCTTTATGAAGGGCTCGCCGCGCTCGCGTTACCGTCCTATTTCACCCAAGCCGGTGATAGCGGCGCATGCGTTGTTGAATCGCCACATTGGCTGGCGGAAATTCGAGCGCGATGAATTCCTCTGGGGTGACCCATTTCAATTCGCTGCTGGAAAGAGGTTTCACCACTGCGGGATCGAACAAGCGGCAGCGATAGACATGGAAAGTCAGGTAGCGGTCATCGTAGGCATAATGAAATGACAACAACGCGCGCGCAGACAAGACTTCGGCGCCGAGTTCTTCGCGAATTTCGCGGGCCAGCGCGGTGCGATCGTCTTCGCCTTTTTCACGTTTGCCGCCAGGTAATTCCCAGAAGCCGCCAAGATGCTGATCTTGTCGACGACGGGCGACTAAATAGCGGCCATCGTGATGAATCAGGGCGAGCGCAATGTGGCGGCGTGGTTTTGTACGATCGGTGACCTCAACGCCGTAGTCATTTTTTTTACTGGCGACCTTCAAGGGATTCGCGGTCTGAGCATGCACCACGGCATTACCACGGCTGACGCAGCGAGCTTCCCACGGACAACGATCACAATGCACGCTTCTGGCCGTGCACACCGTCGCGCCAAGATCCATTAAAGCATTATTATAACGAATCGGATCTTGCGGATCGACTTGCACGGCCACATGCGACCAAATGCCCTTGCGATCCAGCGGCAGAGCCAAGCCATCGCGCCGTGCA
>JANMYZ010000507.1:0-1847 GCA_031382605.1 Planctomycetota bacterium
TGTTGATCCGGATGAGCACGCTCGCCAGAACGACCGAAGGTGCGACGGGTCATTAATACCATGCGCGCGGTCATGACTTCCAACTTTTCCGTCAGATCCGCCACCGCAGCGCGTAACGCCTGGTTTTCTAACGCCACATCCGACGTGGTTCCCGTGGCCGCGACATGCGCCCGCAGCGCCGCATTTTCAGCTTCGAGCTGCTGCCGACGGCGGATTTCCACCGCCAATGCGTCAGTGAGTTGAACGATGCGATCCGGCGCGGACATGATAACGCATCGTAACCGACCACCGGCATCGTCAACACGGAAATTATCGATCATTTGCTGAATAATTACCAACAGAAAATAACCCGATGGTCAGCTCATCGCCGACGCCGATGCCGCAGGAATCAATGGTGCCAAAGCAGGAGATGGTGAGGTCGCCACCGGACGATGATAGTGCGCATGGTACGTCGCGTGGTGCACGTCGATGCCCTCCAACAGTAACTGAATCTGTGCTGGCGACAGCGGCAGAACTCCCGTGCCATTTTCCACGGCAGCACCTTTCGGCACAGCGAACGTTCCCCGTTCTAACCGCTTCGCGCACAACCAAAATCCGGATCGATCCCACGCGATCAACTTCACCCTGTTTTTATGCTTCCCAACGAAAACGAAAATATCTCCGACATACGGATCATGGCCCAGCGCATTCTCCACCACTGCCGCCAGCGACGCACACCCTTTGCGCATATCAATCGCCTGACGAGCGAGAAAAATTCGTCGCGTATCACCGAACGTCAGCATGACGATCTCGCCAACGCTTGCAGCACCACGCCCAGCAGATCGGGATCAACGCCAGAAGAAACGCGCACCAGAGCGCCACCGACCAGGTGAATTTCAATGGGCGAAGCCGTTGGCTGCGTTGGCCGAGAAGAAATGGCCATAGAAATCGGGACCTGAACAAAGCCATCGGCAGCGTCCACTGCCGATGGTTGATTGCTCGATAGGGATTCCCGAGCACGCACTGACGGCAGGAATTTCTTCTCCCAATACGACAACAGATGAGCACCGATGCGATGCTGACGAGCATACGCCGCTCGGGACAACCCCGACAGACGCCAATCGTCAACCAAAGCCCGACCTTGGTCGACTGAAAGAATTTTCGGAACGCACGGCGCGAGCATAGACTGGGTCATGGTAGACCTCCTTACGCGCGATTATGCGGAGGCGGAATTCAGCTCGCTAGTACACGTGGTTTGACGCTCACGCTTGGCGCGTGGCCTTTGGGGCAAGCACCTGCCAGGCGAGATCGGCGAGGGCACCGCCTGGACCGGGGATCATGCGGACGACGCCGATGGCGGCACCCAGGGCACCGAGCGCCCATCCCCACCACGGAACCATCGAGCGCGCTTCATCGACGGCTTTGCTGGCGTCATCGGCGTAGCTGGCGGGGTCGGCTGTGATGACTGCTGGCGTGCGCTTGGGTGGAGGGAGCGATTCACCTTCGGCGGTTGCCTCAACGTGATCATGAGCGCCAGCTAACGCAGCCGACGCTATGGGATCAGCGGCGACACGCGGTTGCGCTGCCTCGATTCCGGCGAGGCCATCGGATAAATTTTGTGCTTGTCGGGCGGACAATCCGCAGCCGGTGAATGCAAGCGTGACGAGGCAGCAGAAGATGAGGCGCATCATGGCGTGACTCCTTTCATCAGACGCATGAGTTCAAGGACGAGCGCGCCGAGGCCGGATGCGCCAGCGGTTCCGGCGACGGCCCACAGGACGCGGAATTGCGTGCGCAGAATGACGACTTGTTCGTTCTTCTCGCTCGATTGTTTGCGCAGGTCGCCGACTTGGTCGCGGAGTTCGCGG
>JANMYZ010000632.1:0-4021 GCA_031382605.1 Planctomycetota bacterium
TGAACTCTGGCAAATACCATCCTTTCATCGCTTCGCCTACCGGTTCAAGATTGTCTAAGTAAGGGCTGATGTCCCCTGTCCATGCGTGAACACGCCACGTTTTAGGCGAGTCTTCTTTTTTGATATCTTTCGCTAGCGGGAGCAAGGCCTTCCACGTTCGGCGATCTTGATGCCCCGAATCGCGAGCAATACCGGTGACGATCGCGGTGGCCGGCAATTCTTTAACGGCATCCAGTCCCGCACGCAGCGATTTTACTTTCTCAATGTCCTTGCCCGCAAGTCGTTCGATTGCCTTGAGCATGGCTTTCGAGCGGTCGCTCTCTGCACGCGTCAAGCCCGCCTGGCTCTTCGCTTTATCCACCGTCGACAGCGTCCAATCGATTTGGGCTTGGAGCGCTGCGCGTTTAGAGAGCAACTGTTTCCCCAGCGGTGTGCTGCCGATCGCTTCCTTCGGCCACGATTTGGTCAGCGAATCAAAGGCGGCCCATTTTTTTTCTCGATACAAAGCCAGCGCTGGTTTCAGATCGGCTCCGGCCTTTTTACTAAATGGCCCCAAATCTCCGCCAAGAATGCACAGGCTTTTAAATGGCAACGAATAGGTCAAACAAAGGCCGCCGGTAACCTCAATCGGCTGCCCACTAAATCCTGTGATACCTGTGAGATTTTCAGGATTCGGCAAATACTTCATGCCACCATCCCAGCGCCGTTCTAAATCAAAGTACCAGCTTTGTTCATCAAGCAGGCGACGCAGTCCGGTTTGATTCTTGGTAAGAATAGCCCCGAGTGGTCCCCACGTTGCGCTGAAAAATGCACCGGTGTGCGCGTCTTCGGTTAATTGATATGACAGTTCCGTGTCATCGGCAAACGCTCGTGACTTTTCCGCCTCGCCAAGCAAACGAAAGGCAATCGCTGCCACGGCATCTTTATTGGCACTCGATGGCGAACGATCCCACGGCGGATTATTGCCATAGGGGATAGTGCCCAGGCCAGCAAAGCGTCCGAAGAAATGAGTTGCGCTGGCGAACGACTTAGGGTCAACGGGGACTCCGCATTCCTCCATTAATACTAACGAAAGGAAGCAAACGACACCCATGATATTGAGTTCACCATATCCACCTGGAACACCACCGGGGGACATTCCGTGAGTCCAACTACCACTATTCGTTATCCCATCTCCAATTTCCTTTGCATAAAATTGTAGCCGCGGAAGCACGGCTGCGTCCCCGGTTGCCAAGTAATATTCGGAAAGAAAGAGCGCCCCATAGCCAAACGGCCACGCGCTTAGCCCTCCGCTTTCGCCGGGGTCTTGATCGATAAGTCCATAAGCACAACGACGAGCCGCATCTTGATCTTCGGGCGCAGACGAAGACAGCAAGAATAGTCCATTGATCGAAGAATAAACTGAACCGCCGATAATCCCATTCGTCGGTTGCCGCTCGCGCAGCCAACGCAGCGCCTGATCGCGGATGATTTGTGATTTTTTACAGTCGAATGGCCACGTTGGCGACCGCCCACCAATGGGCTTAATTTTCACCGTAACTTTTCGTTCGACGCCATGATGACCAACCTGGAATACCAGCGTACCGTCAGCCGCTTCGGCTTTATTGATCTCTTTGCCAAGCATCACTCGCGGATCAACCACAGGAGAGGTGTTCCCGTTAACGCCCAGAATATAATCGCCTTTCTTGAGCAACCCGTCAGCAGGTGAGCCGGCTTCAACGGATTCGATATAAAATCGATTGAGATAAATCCATCCCATCGCACCCGTCGGGCCAAGATTGGTCTGCCATTCGCCCTTGGCGTGTTGCGAGGTGACCTCAAGGTATTTATTGAGTCTTTCATCGGTGGTTGCTGCCGTTGCTTGCGCTGGGAACGACATGCACGTCCAAGCAAGTACGGGAACTAAAAAAGTACGCGTGATCAGGCTCATTTCTGGCCTCCTTTTCCTGCTAAAGCGGCGCGGATCTTGCTGAGCGATTCTTTTGAAACCGAAATGAATTTCGAATAGTCTGGATGATCGCGTTTACAGCCAAATTTTTCCGGATCGGCAACCACGGCCTCTAAGGTTGGAATTGCCGCTGCGCCATGTTCTGCCAATTTACCCATGATGCTGAGCGTTATTTTCTGGTACGGGTGATATCCATTTTCATGAATCGTCCAAATCGTAGATAAATCCTTGATGATGAATGGCACTAATTCCGTGGTGTCCACTTTAAGTCGGTTCAACAATTCCATCGCCGGGGCACGCGTTTGCCCGCTAAAATTTGCATCGTAGATCGGCTTGCGGAAGACATCCTTCAGCGCTGGGATCACGGATGAAATATCGATCTTCTTTTCATGCAGACGACCTGCTTTACTGATGCCCTCTGCGCGAGACATCTTATCGGTCGAACGAATCATGGATTCATACACCGTCAGCATCACAGGAACATCTGCATTTATGGAGTTCAGCGCCGTTGCTGCGGCAATGCGCACCCAGTCTTCTTTATCTTTCACGGCAGCGTGAGCTAATTGCGTTTGACCACCCTTGCCTTGCTCGCCCATGGTCCCGAGACAGTCCGCAGCCATCCATCGCACACCGATCGCGGGATCTTTCACGACCAGGTCCGCGATCTTCGGTACCAACGGCACGATGGCAGACCGGTTACCGTCCGCCTTGGCCAACATCTGCAACGTCATCAATGCGCAGTGCCGCACATGCCAGTGCTCGTGGCCCAGCGCTTTGCCCAACTCCGAAATCGCTGACACGCCTTTTGAGGCGAGCGCTTTGCTCAGATCTTTGCGTTGAAAAATCGTGTACGCCTCGCGCGATTGTGTTATCAACGCGGTCGCTGACTGAGTGGATAGCTGAGGCGGTTTTCCGAGATCGGCTTCGCCACTGATAGCAACGTGAGACACCGCTGTGCACGCTATAAGCCATAGGATTTTGGAAACAGGATACCTAAACATGCATTTTCTCCCAGGGTGTGATGGTACGACCAAATGTGGAACGCGTTTTAGACCAATCGATTGACACTCAAAATCATCTCAGAGTCGAGCTCGACTCTGAAGACCAGCATCTTTGAAGCTATTTCGCCTGCGCTTTCAGCTCTGCCATGCGTTTGCGCATTTCGGCCAGCCGCTCGGACTGGGTAGAGTCGGCGGCGAGATCATTTTCCTCAAAAGGATCGGCTGACACCTGGAAAAGTTGTTCGAGTCCGAAGTCTGGCCAGTAAAAATATTTCCAGTCCTTTCGTACCACGGCTTCCGAAGCCGGAATAAAATCCTTACTTCGATGTTGGGCGTGCTCGTACAAGAAATCTTCACGCCAAGAATGCGCGCCAGACGTTAGATACAGTGACGACAAATCGCTACCTTGCATCGTCACCGGGGCCTTGATGCGAGTAGCCGCGAGTATGGTTGGAGCCAGATCAACATTTAGCGCGAAGTCGTCATTCGTTGTCCCCATCGCCGACGTGGGCATGCGTGGATCACGAATGATCAGCGGGACACGAATGCTTTCTTCGTGCGGATACCACTTATCGGCAAGGCCATGTTCACCATGAAAATAGCCGTTATCGCCAGTGAAAATGACCAGCGTGTTATCGATAACGCCCTGCTTCTTGAGCTCTTCAAGCAAGCGCCCACAGGTGGCATCGACCTCGCTCGCCAAGCGGTAGTAATTTTTCATCATTTCCTGAAATTTTTCAGGCGAGTCAAAGCGCCAGTGCCAGCGAACGCGACTTTCATTTTTTTCGTTAGCGATGAATGGTGGAAGCTTGCGAAATGCCTCTTCCGTAGCCGTCTTCGGGGTGGGAACGGTTACGCCCTCATACAGCGTCATGCTTTCTGGCTGTGGGAGAAATTGTTTGGGATTGCCGTCTTCTGCGTGCGTCGCAAAAAAGGCGACGGTCAAGCAAAACGGTTTTTCGGTAGGACGCTGCTGAAGAAACGCGAAGGCGTCTTGCTCGTTTTTAGCGGTAACGTGAATCTGCGTGCCATCCTTCTGCTTGATCCAATGCGTTCCCGAATAGGCCATGCC
>JANMYZ010000634.1:0-19101 GCA_031382605.1 Planctomycetota bacterium
CGAGTGTCGACTATTACAAGAAGTTCCCGTGGGCTCGCCGGCCACCGCTTTGTGTTTACTGGAAGTCGTTCACCTCCATATCAGCGATGCGATCCTTGGCCCAGATGGCTTTCCCGATTCGCGCCGGTGGTCAACCCCAGCACGCCTGGGAGGTCGCAGTTACCTGGACGGCAATGGTTGGACGGTCGTCGACCAACCGCAGCAAGTCGTGCCGGAACAGAAAAGAATCTGAGATTTAATGACTTTATTTTTGGGGTGAGGGGGATTCCTTGCGCTCTAGAACAGCACCATGGCACCTTCGCCCGTAAATATATTTACCGATGACGCATTCTTCCGCGCCGAGCACGGACGGGTGCTGGCCACCGTGGTTTGTTTAGTTAATGACTTCGAGGTGGCGGAGGACGCAGTGCAAGAAGCGTTTCTTGCCGCCGCGCAACAATGGCCCGCCGAAGGAGTGCCTGAACATCCGCTTGCTTGGCTCGTCTCTTGCGCCCGCTTCAAAGCCATCGACCAGATCCGACGGCAAATCAAGCTCAAGGAGTTACAGTCAGAAATCGCCCGAAAAATCGAGATGATCGACGCTGATCGCTATGCCATCACTGAGCATGATATCAAAGACGATCAGCTGCGATTGATTCTCGTTTGTTGCCATCCAGCCCTGGATTTCCAAGTCCAAACGGCTTTGACCTTGCGAGAGGTGTGCGGCTTAACCACCGAAGCCATCGCGGCGGCATTTCTGGTGGCACCCGCCACCATCGCGCAGCGAATTGTGCGCGGCAAAGCGAAGATCCGCGATGCAGGTATTCCCTTTCAATTTCCTGAATCGGATGAGCTGCCTCAGCGTATCGAAGCGGTTTTGGCGGTTTGCTACTTGGTCTTCAATGAGGGTTATTCAGCTTCTTCAGGCACGGCGCATACACGCCCGGACTTGTCTCGGGAAGCCATGCGACTCGGACGTTTGTTGTGCGATTTATGTACCGATGCCGAAGTGTTCGGTCTTATGGCATTGATGTTGCTGCACGAATCCCGCCGCGAAGCACGCACGACCAGCACGGGTGATATCGTTTTGCTCGAAGAGCAAGATCGTTCGCGTTGGAATCGCGCCCTCATCAGTGAAGCGAATCAGTTGCTCGCGCGTGCTATGGCTGCCGAACCAATCGGCGGATACACAATTCAGGCGGCGATCTCGGCAGTGCATGCTGAAGCCCCGATGGCCGAAGCGACCAACTGGCAGCAGATCGTCGCCTGGTACGACGTGCTTAAACAAGCTTCACCATCGCCGGTGATTGAACTCAATCGTGCCGTGGCTGTCGCCATGCGCGATGGTCCGGAAGTCGGCCTAAAACTATTGAAGCCCCTTCAGAAAACGCTGGCCGACTACCACTTGTTCCATGCCGCCCGAGGCGATCTTTTGCGGCGAGCCGGGCGAAATAGCGAAGCAGCCACAGCTTTTCGCAAGGCCTTGGTTCTGGCTCAGCAAGAGCCAGAGCGCAGATTTCTCGAACGTAGGTTGGCGGAATTAGGGTGACGTTCATGTCCCATCACGGCTCTGTAAGTTATTCTATAATAATTACTTACGATATGAACCAAAGTTCTTGTCGATTTGCCGGCGTCTGGTTCGACTACTGCTTGAAGCGCAGGATTACTCTGCGCAGTCCCTTATCAAACTATCAGGAATGTATCCATGAAAGTCGCCGTCTTTGTTAAAGCCACGAAATCATCAGAAGCAGGGATAATGCCCAGCGAATCATTGCTGACCGCCATGGGAAAATACTGCGAAGAATTGGCCAAGGCGGGCATCATGCTGGATGGGGACGGATTGCAGCCGTCCGCGAAGGCCGTGCGCGTGCGTTTTTCTGGTGCAGATCGCGTGGTCATCAATGGCCCTTTTGCCGAGACCAAGGAGCTGGTCGCCGGGTATTGGCTGTGGCAGGTGAAATCCATGGATGAGGCCATCGCGTGGGTGAAAAAGTGCCCCAACCCAATGCCCGAAGCATCTGAGATCGAAATCCGTCCGTTCTTCGCGGCAGAGGATTTTGGCGAAGCGCTCGCTCCCCAGCTGCGTGAACAGGATGCGCGCTACCAGCAGGCGGCTGCGATGCACCAGGCGGCGGTGCAACCGTACCTTTTCTTTGCTGGCCGCTGCGAGGAAGCGCTGGAGTTCTATAAGTCGGCCCTGTGCGCCAGCGTTGGTATGGTCATGCGCTGGAGCGACAGCCCTGAGCCGCCATTGCCGGGCATGCTCTCAACCGGTTTTGAGCAGAAGATCATGCACGCTGAGTTCACCGTCGGCGGCATGACGCTGATGGCGTCCGATGGCTGCGGTGGTGCACAAGAAAGCAGCGGTTTCACCGGCTTCCGCCTAGCGCTGACGGTGCCGACCGTGGCCGTCGCTGAGCGCGTCTTTGCCGCGCTAGCTCAGGGCGGTCAAGTGGATATGCCCCTGGCCAAAACCTTCTGGTCACCGCGCTATGGCATGGTAACTGATCAATTCGGCGTCGGCTGGATGGTAATGGTTCCTGGGCAGCAGCCAGATTAAAGTTAGTCGTGCTCGTAGTGCGCAAATACCATTCACTACACATTTACCCTAAAGATCGATCATGAAAAATAATTCCGTACAACTCCATCGCGTTATCCGCTCAACTCCGGAGAAAGTCTACCAAGCATTCTTGAATGCCGACGCCATGGCGCGATGGCTGCCGCCGTATGGTATTCTCAACCAGGTTCATCACCTTGATGCGCGAGTCGGTGGAACCTTCAAAATGACTTTCTCCGGCTTCGCCACCGGGCAAGGCCACTCATTTGGAGGTACCTATCTTGAGCTGATCCCTGGCAAACTCATTCGCTATACCACCACCTTTGATGATCCGCAGCTTGCGGGAGAAATGTTGGTGAGAGCTGAAATTTCGGCGGTCTCTTGCGGCATCTCTCTCTACATAGAACAAAGCAATATACCGAGTGTCATCCCGACCGAATTGTGTTACCTGGGATGGCAGGAAAGCATTGCCCAATTAATCAACCTGATCGAACCGAATGTCTGACCTGAACACTGACCAGATAAAGAGGAACAACATGTCATCAAATAAATCACGTGTCTTTGGCTGGGTCCTGACCGGACTTGTCGGCTTGTTCATGATCGGGGCCAGCGGCATCCCCAAGTTTGTCGATTGGCCTGGGAAGAATGAAATGATGGGTAACTTGGGAATTCCACTCACCTTGCTGCCAACGATAGGCGTTATCGAAATTGCAGTCACGGTGATCTATCTTATTCCGCGATTGTCGTTCCTTGGCGCGATTCTGTTAACCGGCTATCTTGGCGGGGCGATGATGACCCACCTGCGCGTCGGCGAACCATGGTTTTTTCCGATCATTATTGGCGTTGTGGCGTGGATAGGTCTCGCCTTACGGCAACTGGTGATTCTCAGACTTGCCATGGGAACAACCCAACAGGCAGGAAAAAGTCAGGCGGAACAACCATGAAATATATGTTGCTGGTCTATAGCCCAGAAAACGCCTGGACTCGCGAGGAATGGACCGCGTGTACGATTGAATCCGGCAAGGTTTGTCAGGATCTGCAATCCCATGGTAAATTTATTGTCGCTGCTCCACTGCATCCGGTGGCCACTGCGACCACTGTGCGGGTTCGTGGCGGCAAGCCACTGATAACGGTTGGCCCATTTGCTGAAACAACGGAGCAACTTGGCGGATTTTTTCTGATCGACGTGCGGCATCTTGATGAGGCCATTGCTATCGCCGCCCGACTGCCGTCGGCGCAGAAGGGCACGGTCGAGGTGCGTCCGGTATTCCACCTCGACGGTTTGCCTATTGATCACCTTGACGTTCGACTAGGAAACCTTGGAGACCGCTCGCGTTATATGCTGTTGTGTTACGATGACGAACAGGCATGGAGCGACGCGGGGCCAGTGGCCTTGCATGCTGCGCAAGCCGAAGCCGTGACGTTGACGCAACAATTGAGTTCGCGAGGTCAGTACGTTAGCGCTTCGCCGTTGCACCCGATTTCCACGGCCACCAGCGTGCGAATTCGACGGGGGAAACGGCTCGTCACCGATGGCCCCTTCGCAGAGACGCGTGAGTTTCTGGGTGGATATTATTTGATTGATGCCCGCGATTTAAACGACGCCATCGACATCGCCTCGCAGCATCCAGGCGCGAAATTTGGCGCGGTCGAAATTCGCCGCCTTGTTGATCTTTTCAGCGTTGTTGCTGGGTAAAATAACACCAAAAAAGGCACAGAATAAACCATGAAAACCATCAATCCCTACCTTAGCTTCCCGATTTCGTCAGCTATTCCAAATTTACAAATCTGACTTCGCCGGAAAACCCATATTGCTGATGAGGAGTGAACCGCTGTCGTTGCCATTGTAGATCAGTATTTGAATTTCTTTCACATCGGTAAGGTCAGCGACGTGGGTGTTGTAGTTCCAGCTGCTGGCGGCGCTCTTGAAGTTGGCGCCTTTGAAGCTGAATCGCAGTTTCTGAAATTCGCTTCCTGGTTTGATGGGTTGCTGAGGGCTTTCGTGGAATAGATATTGAGAGCCGGTCTTGACGCCGATGGCGATGCTGAGCGGTTTTTCGCCTGGGTTTTGAACGTAAAAAGTAAGGACGCTGTCATCGCCGATGCTGAGATGTGCGGTGCGTTTGATGGTGGCTTTTTCTTGGGTGCCACCTTTGAAGTCGACTTGCAGCGCGGGCGTGATGCCCGCTTCGGTTGATAAGCTCACGATTTTCGGCTGCACGGGATTGGACCACTGCAACGCTTCGTTGTCCCAACCTTTGCTTTCCATTCCACCTTGCAGGATGGGCGTGGCTTTGGGAATGTTTGGCGAATCGGACTTAGTTTTTTTCGGTGCCGTGGTGACGGCATTGGTTTGGGCCTCGAATTCAGCAATCACTTTTTCAAGCTGGGCGAGTCGAGCGAGGGTGGCGGGATCATCGCCACCGTCTTTGCGATATCGGCGATACCATTCGAGCGCTTCTTTGGGGCTTTTGAGTTCATCGACCATGCGCGCATGTTGTGCGCGGGCTGTGAGCGGAACGCCGTTTAAAAGTACGGCATCATCTAACAGCGCGAGAGATTCATTCATCATGCCTTTGCTGCGACACCAAGCAGCAAGCGCAAGGTGGCCAGCAAGGTCGTCGTTCTTCAATTTATTTTTGCGTGCTTCATAGCCGAGGTCTTCGCTGGCGATGGCTGATTTTGGCAGGCGTATAAAACCATTCCCCGTTTTGATGGTGACATGATCGGGGCCGGCGTCGATTGATGGATCAATCGTACCAGAAATGCGCTGACCATTGGAAAGTATGATGGTGTCGGCGGTACATGCCTGATCAGCAAAAGCGATCAGCAAGAGAATCGTCAGGCATCGGCGCATGGCGGGATGTTAGAGCTATTGTCAGCGCACAAACGGGAAACTCACGGCGCGGACGGTGCGCCGTGGGCGGTGTCTTTGGGCGTGTCTTTGGGCATCAACACCAGAATCGCATTACTTGCTGGCCCACCGACCGGAGCCAGTCGACCGTGATCGCTGGCCCACACGGGTCCGTTGAATTTCGCTGACATATTCAGGGCGGCCGCTGGCAGCGGCAACTCGACATCTTCTTTGAGCAATTTCGTCACGGCATCAATCAGCCCTGGAGTCAGCCCCAGCGCGGGTTGTTCACTGCGTTGGCCTTGCGCTAGCCAGCCTGGAGGTGCGGCTAATTGTGCTCCGACTCGGGCGTGTTCGACCTCCCACCAGCTGGCGAGATGGTAGCGCGAAATCGCAATGCCGTCGTCGGTGACCGTGCGCCACCAAGCGCGGCCATCTGGACGATCGCGCGTCATGATCGCGCCAACCGCTACCTGACCGCGTTCATCGACGGTCGCAGTGCAGCTTTCCCAGCGACTGCCGCTCCAACGACCAAGCGCGAAGGTGCCAGCGAACGAAACGCTATAATGTGGATCCGTGCCGAAGGCGACGCCATCGGCATAGAGCATGCCCTCGCCGGGTAGTGGAATCCGTTGTTGAGGAACGCTGACGGTTTGGAGGGTGACGGGTAATTCTCGATTTTCTTTCTCAGTTAATTGCACGTCCCCAGCAAAACGTAAAAGGGGGCCAGCGCGGTTGGCCCGGACTTCAAGCGGATACGTCCCCGGTGCCAGTCGTTGGGCGCCGCTATTTATCGCTCGCCAGGGGCCGTTGCCGATGCGCATTTCGGCATCGGCTGGGGCGTTGGTGATGGTTAAGCTGGCGGTTGCCGCTGTCTCGTTTTGTTTTTGGCGCAGGCCTTGCAAATGGTGCCAGGCAAACGCCGAACCGCCAATCACCACCACGGTGACAATCAGCATCAAGGTAGCGAGGCCGCGACTGGCGTTGGCTTTGAGGTTGGCTCCGCCGGACAGCAATTCGGCGACCTCTAACGCGGTGGGGCGACGTTCCGGCGCTTTATTCAGGCAGCGTTCAACTAACTGGGCTAAACCAGTGGGAATATCAGCGCGCAGTTCGCGCAATGGTTGTGGGCGTTGCTCAAGGTGCGCGCGCATGACTTCGTACGGAGAATCGGCCTGAAATGGCGGATGACCGACCAGCAAGTGATAGAGCGTCGCGCCCAGGCTGTAAATATCAGAAGCCGACGTGCAGGTGCGAGGATCGCGGATGGCTTCGGGCGAAACATAAAGCGGCGTGCCGACCACCATGCCGGTGGCGGTCAGGCGATTCAATTCGGGATCATCGGTTTGTTTCGCCAAACCCATGTCGGTGATTTTTACTTTGCGGTCGCCGCTGACCAAAATGTTGTCTGGCTTGATGTCACGATGAATGATGCCAAGCGCGTGGATAGCGGCGAGTCCGAGCGCGATTTGCGCGCCGATGCGCGCGACGGCCTCAAATGGCAGCGGACCTTTTTCGTCACAGATATGTCCCAGGCTGTAACCGGTGACGAGTTCCATCACCAAGTAGGCGATGCCGTCTTGCTCGCCTGCATCCATGACTTGGACGACGTGATCATGATGAACTTTGGCTGCCGCTTGGCATTCACGCAGGAAGCGTTCTTTGACGTTTCCTTTGGCATGCAGATTGAGCAGCACTTTGACCGCGACCTCGCGGGCGAAGCGTTCGTGATAGCCCTTGTAGACCGCGCCCATGGCGCCTTGGCCAATCTTGGCCTTCAGTTGAACGTTGCCGTAAATCTTGCCGAGATGGGGGTCAGGTGCTAACACGGGGTCAATCTACCTCATAGTTTTAGGATTCGGAAGTCCCTGATGCGTTTTGAAACCGCCAAGGTCCGGCGCTTCCTGATCCGGTCCTGGTTCCCACACTCCCGCCCATGCGAATACGGGTCACTGAAATGCTTCCTGGTGTCGTGGCACGCTGCCGACGAGCCGACCGCTCTTGCGAGGAAGTCTTAGCCAAACAACCGGCGAATACCGGCGATTATTATTGGCTGAAGGTCCAGAAGATCGATCTGGGCACCACCCAGGTGCGCGCTGCCATTGCGCGCTCGGTGAAAATCGATCCCGAGCTGGTGTCGTGTGCTGGCCAACGCGACCGCCAGGGTCGTTGTGTCCAATGGTTCAGCGTCCCGGCCGAACCGATCGATCATCCGGGTCCGCTGCGCCGTGCAGGCGTGGCCAGTAAAATGCGCGTGTTGGAACTGACACAATCGCACAAACCCGTCACCGCCGACACCATCGAACGCTTGAAATGGAGTTGCACGCTGAAGGGTGGTCGGGCGGGCGAGGGCTATCAGCGAGCAAAAGCGATTATGGATCGTCTGCGTCTGGTTGGCGTGCCAAATTATATGCCGCCGAATGCGAGCGACGACGGCACGCAAGCACATTGGGGACGAGAAATTCTCGGTGGCGGTCGGTTGCCCAAGTCGGTGGCCGCCAATGTTGGAATCGGTCGTTGTCTGCGTGCGATTCAAGAAGCGTTGTTTGATCATCATCTGGCCTCGCGCGTGAGCGACGGCTTGCTCGATCAGGTTTTGCTGGGTGATCGTATGCGTACCAGCGCGGGCGCCGAAGAACTGGTCACCGATGTGGTGCATGCGCGCAAACGTATTGCGAGCTGGGAAGCCGTCGTTCTTGGCCCGTTGTTTGGCAATAACATGTCGCCGGTCAGCGAAGCCGCCGCCGAGCGTGAATTGGCGACGCTGGCCGATGCTGGGCTTGATGCGCTGAAAATACGGCAATTACACGGCGCCCGGCGGGCGTTGCGCTTTCAGCCAGCCAAGACCTTGGTCGACGTGGCGGGCGAAGATTTGCTGGTCGAATGCGAACTGCCGGTCGAAGCCTCCATCACCGCACTGCTCGAAGAGATTCTGAAGCCGAAGCCAGAAACCAACGGCGATGGCGAGGGTGAAAACGAAAGCGAAACCGAAACCGAGGGCGAGGACGCGGGATGAGTTTGCGCACGGTGTTTATGGGCACGCCAGAGATCGCGGTGCCAACGTTGCGTGTCCTTGCAGCTCGTACCACGGTAACGTGTGTGGTGACGCAACCGGATCGTCCGGCTGGTCGCGGGCATCATCTGCAACCGCCGCCGATAAAATGCGCGGCGCTCGAATTAGGCTTGCCGGTATGGCAACCCGAAACCTTGAAGGGTCAGGCTGCGGCCACGCAATTGGCTGATGCGGACTTGTTCGTGGTCTTAGCTTACGGTGAATTATTGCGTCAGGATATTCTTGATCTACCGCGTGGAGCGTGCGTGAATCTCCACGCGTCGTTGTTGCCCCGCTGGCGAGGAGCAAGTCCGCTGCAAGCCGTGCTGCGTGCTGGCGAAGGAGAAACCGGAGTCACGGTGATGCGTATGGTTCGCGGCTTAGACGCCGGACCAATGTACCTGCAAGAACGCCTGCCGCTTACGGATGCCACCACTTTGCCAATGTTACATGATGCGATGGCTGAGCTGTCGGCCATCGCGTTGGGACGATTTCTTGAGCGCTGGCCGACCATTGAAGCGGTACCGCAAAACGACGCGCAAGTGACGCTGTGTCGCAAATTATTGCCGGAGGACGGTCATCTCGATTTCACTCGCAGTGGCGTCGAACTGGAACGCTGGGTACGCGCATTTACGCCAGCCCCCGGCTGCTGGGCATTGGCAGACGGCGAAAGAATGCGGGTATTGGCGTTATCACCGCGCGCGACGGTGACGAATTTACCTCCAGGCAAAGTACGAGTCGAAGGCGGTGAATTGCTGGTTGGCTGCGCTGACGGCGCATGCGCTATCAGCCGCCTGCAACCCACGGGAAAACGCGCGATGGCTGCGGCCGAATATCTTAACGGCCATCGCCCGCCGCTCAGTTTGAGTTAGATGAAGATGATGGGTTTCACTGTTAAACGCTTACCAACGTAAGGAGAATGATTGAGAAATCTCATGGTGAAAGTTGAAGAGCGCCTGACTTTTTTGCGTCAGACCAAATGCGCAGAGCTAGCCAAAGCGATCGATAAAAATCACGCGACGGTTTCGCGTGACCGGGAAAATTTGGGGCAATGGCGCGCGGATGAGTTACTGGCCATCGCTCTTATCGACCCACATTTGCGCCATGCGATTATGGAGGCGATTTCTCCTGCGGTAAATCGCTCAGAGACGACCGATGTTTTTCGCACCGTCGTCGAAGAACTCGGACAAATGGCGGCGTTGAGCAAGACCATCAGTTTATCGATTGCCGATTCAAGAATTGATGCCGATGAAGCGCGCGTGATTCTGCAAGATGTTCATATGATGGTTCAGTTCATGAGTCAGTCGCTGATACCAGCGCTGGAACGCACTCATAAGCGGCATTAATCGTCTCATTGATCTTAGAAACGGCAGTAGACATTCAAACTTCCACCGCAAAGACGCTAGGAAAACCAAGGATTAGATTCGAAATCTAGGTGATCAATAGCTTCACCAAACGAGTGAATCTTATTTTTGCTGTAAGTCCTTTGCGCTCTTGGCGACTTAGCGGTAAGATGATTCTCTACTGCGTTTTTTAGGTTGATGCGTCGAAATTATAATGCGCCGTCATCGACTGGCGCCACCGGCGGTGGCGTGGGAGTGGTATTTTCCATACCCTGCATGAGCAATGCCATCATCACCAGTTGGCTGAGTCCAGTCAGCGGATTGTCATTGCCTGAGGCGAGTTCCCACGAACCGTCTTTTTGCACCAGTTTTAACGCGACAGCGCGGGGCTTATCGAGTGAGGTGAATGTGATGGCGATGAGCGCTTCTTGGGCGGAGGCGTTGGTGAGTTTGAAAGTCATCGAATCTAACATCGCATCGACTTGAACATCAAAGACGGCGAGCGCTTCTTTGATTTTTGGCAACGCAGGACCCAGCCGACTCAATAATACGGGCAGCGGCATGGCGCGGATTTCAGCGGCGGAATGCAGGCCGCTGAGATTGATCGCGTTGACGATATGGGTCATGGCGAGTTTCGTTTTAGTCTGATCGGTTAGCCCCGCCTTTGGTACCCAAGCGGCCAAATCTTTCAGCCAGTCGCGCAAACCGGCATAGTCGAGGCCGGTGCTCGTGGCATTCGTGGCATTGGCTGGCTGCGAGCCTGCTGCCATGGTTAATATTCCGGCGACGTCGATGATTTGCTTTGCCAGCGCCTGCGGTTCGATGTTCCCAAGATAGGGCGCAGTCATCGCGATGAGTTGGTCCGCGCCGTTGCTTTCTTGTGCCATGCGCAAAACGGTATCGATCTGGAGGTCTGCATAGGCATCAGGTCGGCTGATCTGCTTTTGCCATTGTTTACTTACTTGCGCTTGGTCTGTCGCGGTGAGTAAAAAAAGTCCTGCGACAAGGTCATTTCGACGCAGCGTTTTCACCCAGGCTGTGCCAATCACGTCGGGAGTATTGCCGGTGACGGTGTCGGTGGCGCCGGTTTCGGCGGTGGGCGTGACTTGGGTGAAGGTAAGCAAAGCGAACAGTGAGAGTGAGCTGGTGAGACGATGCATAAAGACCCCTGGGTTCGATGTCGGACGCTAGCGCAACTCGCGGTGGTGCAATCCAGTGTGGATTTTTTGAGTGCGATCGACTCTCACACTATCCGATGAATCGTCCGTGCGCTTGCATCGGGTTAGACTTGAGATGGTCATTGATCGTGGCAAAAAGACGCTCGTTGAGCGCGGTTGCGGGATTGTAGAACGAACGTGAGTTCGAACCAAATTCCGGCACCAATTGTGCTCTCTCGTGCTCAGTCGCTAAGACCTCTGGAGAAATGACCATGCTCATCGATACCAACCTTTTATTTTGGGCCATTTTGATTGGCAGCTTGTTGCTGTCAGGTGGCGCCGCCCTGCTGGTGAAAATGCAATTTTCACGTGGACAACGTATTGCCATCGCCAGCGGCCTAACCGGCCGGGAAGTGGCCGAGCGTATTCTGCGGGACGCTGACATCAGCGATGTGACCGTGGTCGAACATCAGGGTTTTCTCTCCGATCACTACAATCCAATGACCAAAACGCTGGCGCTGAGCCCAGAAGTTTATAACGGCATCAGTGCTTCATCGGCAGGGGTGGCGGCGCACGAGGTCGGTCATGCGATTCAACATGCGCGGGCTTATTCGCCGCTATGGATGCGCAGCGTGTTGGTTCCGGTGGCGAACATCGGCAGCATACTTGGACCCTGGATCGTCATTGCTGGTGCCATGATGGGCGCGGCGCAACAGGCCGCTGCAGGAAAAGGCGGCTTAGCTTTGACCGTCGGGATCGTTGGCGTGGCGTTATTTGGCGCGGCCACCCTTTTCACGCTGGTCACTGTGCCGGTGGAATTTAACGCCAGTTCACGCGCGAAAGATCGCTTGATTGCCCTCGGCATCACTCGCCCAGGCGAAGAAGACAACGCCGTTCGCGGAGTGCTGATGGCTGCTGGTTTGACCTATGTTGCGGCAGCGGTGACCTCGATCGCTTGGTTAGTTTACTATCTGATGCAACTTGGTTTGCTCGGCGGTCGTCGCGACGATTAAGGTATCGTCTGATCGATTCGCACCGCCATCTTCCCGTTCGTGGGGTTGGCGGATTCCCGTTCTTGTGGACCTCCAACCCTCCTTCTAGCATCCCCACCCATGCGCTACGACGACGATGAAGATGACATGTCCGCCAACGCCAGCCTGCCCAAGGTATTGGTTCCGAAGTCGAAGGATTTTCGCTCGGTCGATTTAGCCACTCGGCTATTTCTTGATCGCACGATTTACCTCGGCACGGCAATCGACAACTCGGTTGCCAACGCTGCGGTTCAGCAGTTCCTCGCGCTGCAACTCGATGACGCAAAGAAACCAATCACGTTGTACATCAACAGCCCAGGCGGATCTATCGTCGACGGCATGGCGATTTATGATGTGATCAAACGCGCGTCATGCCCGGTGCATGCCGTCGTTGCTGGCATGGCTGCCAGTATGGGCGCAATCATTTTGTCTGGCTGCACCAAGGGTGAACGTGCTATTTTGCCGCACGGCGAAGTCTTGTTGCATCAACCGCTCGGCGGCGCACGTGGCCAGGCCACCGATATTGAGATCAGCGCTAAGCGCATTTTGAAGATGAAGGAAATGTTGCTGCAAATTCTTGCCGACAATACCGGTCAGCCGCTGGCAAAAATTCAGGAAGACTGCGATCGCGATTACTGGCTTGATGCCAAAGAAGCCAAGGCCTACGGCATCATCGATAAAATTCTGTAAACGCGTTTCATTGGTTTTCTGTGCATAACGCTGGCGGATTCCGCCAGCGTTATGCGTTGGTAACATCTGCGTTGCTAACAACGGGAGCCGTTGCCCGAAAGCGTGCGGCTAACACGCCGCTGACGACCAGCTGCACTGGGTGGTAACAAACGAGCGGTAAAGTCAGCCAGGCGAGCTGCGGATGATGTTCATAAAGAATCGACAACAGCGGTACGCCGAGCGCGATGGTTTTTTGCGTCGAACAAAATAGTGCGGCAATCCGGTCAGCGCGAGTGAAGCGGAAGACCGTTAGCCCGCTTAGCCACCAACTGAGCGCCAAGAGCACGCCATGGAGAATCGCCGCAGCGCTGATGGTGACAGCTATATTACGCCCCGTGTCCACCGCTGCCGTCGCTGAGAAAGTCGCGCAAAAGACGCAGAAAATCAGGTACAAAAGGAGCACGCTTGGGATTTGGCGCAGGCGCTCAAAAACGACGGTCCGTTTGCCAGCCAGGAGTCGCATGATTTGTCCGACCGTCAGCGGTAGCAGAACCTCGACCGAGAGTTGCTTGAACACGTCGGTGATCGGGGCCTCGCCATGAGTGCCCAGCAGCAGCAACAACAACGCCGGCGTGATGATCAAACCAATAAGATTGCCAAGTACCGAATTGCAGAGTGCTCCCGCCTCATTGCCACCAGCAGCGCGGGTGAAAATCACGCATGAAGCAATGGTGATCGGCAGACAGGCCAGCACCATGAAGCCCTGCGCGATGGCGAGCGAAGCGCCACTTTGGGTAATCAGTGGAAGCGCCAACCACATCAGCGCTGGGATCAAAACGAAGCAAAAGAGTTGGATAAAAGCGTGCAGCCGCAGATGCCCCGCAGCCGTGCGCAGTTGCGTCAACGGCAGGGTCAATCCGCTGATCAAGAACGCACCAGCGACGGCCATATGCAGGGTTATGTGCGGATAAAGTGGACCGCCGTGCGCGCCCATCCATGGCACCACGGACGCCAGAGCGATCACCAGCACAAGGCCAATCAGGAACCAATAGCGTAGAAGAAAGGATTTCATCGTGCAGGAATAGTCAGAGCGATGGTGGGGCGACAGTGGGTAACACGTTGGTAACCTAACGCGCACTCAGACGTCTCCAACGCAGGTTGTTTTCACCAGCCAGATGGAGGCCGCGCGCGGCGGCGAAACGTGGTTGATGCGTGTCGACGCTCAGGGCTGGGTGATCATCTGTACTATTTTTCGGCATGAGTATTCGTCATTGGCGAACCATCTTGAAGCAAGTGTGTTGATCACCATTTTTGGTGTAGAATCATGCAGCCCTTGCGCCACCGTTGCCGCACCCGAAGAGTAAACTCAATCACAGGAGATCACCGATGCATGCGTCATCCCCGGAAGTCGAAAACCTGGTTGCTTACCTGAACGCTTGTGGCGGCGCTGACCGTTTCGAGTCGTTCGATACCAACGGCGGTCCTGATCCGCTCGCCGCCCGCGCTACGGCAGAACGCATGCGCGCTCTGTTGGGCGTCAACCTCGACATCATCGCCTCGGTGGAGCAATCCGCCAATCGCGTGACGGTCACTTTGTTGGTCGAACCCGCAACGGTTTGACCTCGGAGACAACCGTTAGCTGATGCGTCGCTGTGAGGCAGGTGCTGCGGTAGTCGCTTTCGTCGTCATTAGTAAATGTTTCTGAAATGAACCGATCGGCTAATAACCGATCGGTTCGTCGTTGGTCGACTTATCGCGCCGCCGCGCTGGCCCAATGAATTTGGTTAAAATGCACGATTTCGAGCGGGTTAGCCGTGATCCCTTCAATTCCTGGGCGGACTAAAAATGAACATGAGGTATGGAAGAGCGGGATCAGCGGCACGGCTTCAACCAAGCGTTTTTCGGCCGCCATCAAAGCCTGCCAGCGAGCATCGCCGATGCTCGCGGACGCGGTATCGAGTAATTTATCATAGAGCGGATCAGCAAAGCCGGTGCGGTTGGCTCCTGCGTCAATGCGAAAGCAGTCAAGAAAAGTAGTGGGATCGAGAAAGTCTCCCAACCAAACGCCGAGTAGCAGATCGTAATCAATATTGATTTCGTGACTGCGCAATTCGGTTTGCGGCATGACCACCAGACGAACGGTAATTCCCAGGCGCCGTCGCCATTGATCAGCCACCAGTTCAACCGCGCTTTGGCGCTCAGCTGGCTGACTCGGAGTTGCCAGCTCTAACTCGGGAATGGATCCCAGGTCCGCGCGCGCTGCCGTGAGATCGGCGAGCGCTTGATCAAGATTATCAGCGAGCACGTTAACTGGCGCTTGATACGGCAAATAACGGTTCAGATCTGCTGGGACAAAAGTCGTTGCGGGGGTGGTGTTGCCCTGCATGAGATATTCGCTGATGGCACCGCGATCCAGTCCGGTAGCGAGCGCGCGGCGGAGGCGCGGATGCTGCAAAGCGCGAGTAATGGTGGGATTATCGTTAGGCCTGGGAACGATACGGACGCGCAAAAACGCAGTGCTCAGCGATGGCGCTTGCTGCAAACCAGCGACGCGTTCGCGACGTAAATCGCCCACCGCGTCGGATGGCAGAAAAAAAATCGCATCAATGCCGCCGCTCAGGTATAAGCGCAAAGCCGTTCCAGGATCATCAATGACCAAGGCTCGCACGGGTCCATGGGCGGGATGCGCTCCGCCGTAAGATGGGCTTGGAATAAAATCGTAGTGGTGACGCGGGGTGTATCCGCTGCAGCGGAACGGGCCATTTCCAACCACTGTGGTGGGATCGGTCCACAGGCGTCGTCCGGCATCGTTATCGACATCGTGCTCTGGCAGCAACGGCACGAAGGCCATCAATGATAAAATCGCGGTCAGATAGGGGGCCGGGTGTTCGAGTTGAACGATCAGCGTGTGATCATCGGGACAGCGTAGCCCGCAGTCGCGTTCCAGAATAATTCGTCGCTGTACGAGGTCAGTGGCCGCGCACGTCGCGCCGGCGACGAGTCCCTCAAGATAAAACGCATTCGGCGATTGCGTGATCAGATGTCGCAGCAAACCCCGGCGGATATCCTGAGCCACCACCGTTCGTCCATCATGCCAACGTGCGCGTCGGTCGAGGTGAAAGGTCCACACCGACTGATCAGCATTGGTTTCCCAGCGTTCAGCCAAGGCTGGCTGCGGCTTCAACGTGCCAGCCTCCAAACAAATCAAAGGCTCAAATAATGCGGTAATCAGGCGAAATTCATCAAGTCGAGTTGCCATGCACGGATCAATCGTGCGTGGCAGTGATAATGCGACCACGGGTGCGCGACGAGGGCTGGGTTGGCGGCCAAGCCACGGCAGAACACAGCCAAGGGCCAGCAGGGTCGCGATGATTGCCAAGAGCCCACGCATAGTCGGCATGGTGGCGCGAGTGATCCGCCGTCTAGTGCGATGACCTCGTGCTCCTGCGCTCTTGCGCCAGACAGGTCGGGTGTACGTTGCCCAACCCTTCCGCCTCCTTCCAGACTCGACTCGTTCGGTTTCATGGTCCACTTCTGCCGGAATGTCCGGTCTTCGGAGCAAGCGTTGCGTTGTCCCTTTTGCAATCACGACGACGACCGCGTCATCGATTCGCGCGCCACCGACGATGGCACGGCCATTCGTCGCCGTCGGGCCTGCGATCATTGCACGAAACGCTTCACGACTTACGAGCGCGTCGAAGGCGAAGAGTCATTAATGGTGGTTAAAAAAGATGGCCGTCGCCAGGCGTTCGACCGCAAAAAAGTTCTTCATGGTATGACGGTTGCCTGTGAAAAACGTCCGATCCCGGTCGAAGATTTAGAAGCAGCAGTCAATCGCATTTATCATCACTTGCTCAGCGAAGGCGTGCGCGAGGTCAACTCGACCAACATCGGTCAAAAGGTAATGGACGAACTGCATCGCTTAGACCAAGTCGCGTATGTGCGATTTGCTTCCGTCTACCGTCAATTTAAAGATCTTGATGAGTTCATGCACGAACTTCGTCGAGTCATTGGTGAAGGCGGCGTCCCGAAATGAGACTCGTATGAGACCGACAACGGTGGTGAAACGTGATGGCCAGCTGGTGCCCTTTGATGTCATTCATATCGCTCAGGCGATTACCCGCGCTCAACACGCTGTTGGCATCGAAGATCCTGCACAGGCCGACGAACTCGCGCGAGTCGTGCTCGAACACCTGGAGCGAGCCTGCGATCAACCAAGCCTTGGCATCGAAGACGTGCAAGATGCGGTAGTCCACGTGTTGCAAGAAAGCGGCAATTACGAAGCCGCCATCGCCTACGCTCGTTATCGCGATGCTCGCGAGCGTTTCCGCCGCGCACGTCGGGTACTGGGCGAACATAACGCTGCTCCGCATTTGTCCGTGGTTGATCCGGATGGCCGACGTCGTCAGTGGGATCGTGTTTGGTTGCGTGACTTATTGGTCACTCGTTACGGCATCGATGAGAAAGCCGCCAACGATGCGATTCTGCAAGTCGAAGAAAATCTCGCCGATAGCTCAATGACCGAATTGTCGACTCCGCTGTTGTTGAGCTTGATTGATGCCGCCTTGGTTCGTTGTGGCATGCACGATCTGGCGGCAGAACGCGCTCCTTTGCGAGTCGAACGCGCCTTGGCCCGGCGCATGCTTGAAAAATCTGGCGACGGTCAGGCCGCCGTGATCGGCTGTGGACGAGCTGCCTTTGAGCAATTGTCATTGGCAGAACGAGTGCCCCAGCAAGTCACGGCATTGTATAGCCGTGGTCGCCTGTGGGTTGATGGATTTGACGATCCTCGTCGCGGCAGTCATCACCTGGCAACCGTTGATGGCACCAGCAATCCATGGCAGGTGTTAACGCAGGCGTTCACCCTTGCCGCCGAAGCGAAACGTCACTGGCGGCGCATCAGTTTAGTCTTGCCGCCGAGCATTCTTGGGCATCTCGAACGTGGCGCGACCACGTTGGTACAATCGATCGCAGCACTCGCTCATCTTGGTTTCATTTACCTCTATTGCGATGGTCGCACACCGTTGCTGTCGCGCTGGCCATTCCCTGACGGCCGCGTGAGCATCGCGACGTATAACGATGATTTTCTGTTGCTGCGTCAACTGCAAGAAATGCGCCTGCCGTTGTTATCCGGCCCTCATTTAATGCAGGGAAATTATCGTGGTCGCGTCACCGTCGAATCGGCGATCAATGCTCAGGGCTTAGAAGGCGAATACAGCCAAATGGATAGCTTGGCCATGGCACTGGTCGCTGCTGTACGAGTTCGTCTGAGCCAACTCGGCGATTCACCGGTATTTTCCGGCGGCGAACTTCGTTTCGCCATCTTCGGTTTGCCATCCAACTCGGCATCGAACGATTATCTGGAACGCCAAGTTGTCCAAGAAGGCCTACGCAATGGCCTAACGTTATCGCGCGGCGCGCACCTGACCGAAGAAGCCTGCATCCATCTGGGAAGGTTATTAGAGTAGCGTTTTCAGAGGAAATTTCGAGGCGACTGATGACCCCAAAACGGTCGCCCACAGAAAGCTGCTGGAAATCTCGCAACCGTCTTCTAGAACCCGCCCGTCGCATGGGGATATAGCTCAGTTGGTAGAGCGGTTCGTTCGCAATGAACAGGTCAGGAGTTCGAATCTCCTTATCTCCACCACGATGAACCGCTGCAGGGCCGGTCAACTGTCTGGCCCTGCAGCGTTTTGGTTTTGCCGCTCAGGCACGCGTTACCCTCTTGCAAGTCGTTGTTCCGTTAGAATATGCCGCTCCTTTCGGAGATAGACCATGGCCTCGCAGCGTACTTTTGTGATTCTCAAACCAGACGCGGTTCAACGCGGATTGGTTGGCGAGCTCCTTGGCCGCTTTGAACGCAAAGGCCTCAAGCTCGTCGGCATGAAATTCATGATGGCCACCGCTGACGCCGCCAAGAAGCACTACCAAGAACACGCCGAAAAGCCTTTCTTTGCCGGCCTCGTCACGTTCATCACCTCCAGCCCACTGGTTGCGTTGGTTCTCGAAGGCGACGAAGCCATCACCGTCGCTCGCACCATGATTGGCGCCACCGACGGCCGCAAAGCCGCCCCAGGTACCATCCGCGGCGACTTTGGTTGCTCACGCTCCAACAATTTAGTTCACGGCAGCGACAGCCCGGAAAGCGCCGTCCGTGAAATGGCGATCTGGTTCCCTGAAACCCTCATCGACTGGACGCCCTGCGCCCAGACCTGGATCCAAGGAGACTAACCGCACACACGGTTGGCGTTTTGATTTTCGCTCTTAGCATTCGTTCTCAGCATGCAAACGTCGTCGCAATAATCCGCGCCGACGAACCACTACCCCGTGGTGTAACGGTAACACTAGAGATTTTGGCTCTCTCATTCATGGTTCGAATCCATGCGGGGTAACTTTTTACTGACAATGGTTTGTGATGTTGCTTTGAGCTGCACGAGACCTCCATTTTAACTCTGCCTT
>JANMYZ010000679.1:0-1803 GCA_031382605.1 Planctomycetota bacterium
GATCTCAAGCAAGAACTGGCCATCTTCCGGCGTGATGAACGTCCGCGCGATGCCCTTGGCGCCATTTCGGGCCGTACGACCGATGCGGTGAACGTACTCTTCTGGCATTTCAGGAATGTCGTAGTTGACCACGTGCGACACTGTGGGGATGTCGAGTCCACGCGCCGCCACGTTGGTGGCGATCAAGCTTTGAATCTCGCCAGCGCGGAACTGCGCCAAGATTTTTTCACGCTTGGTTTGTGGCAAATCGCCGTGAATGGCACCGGCCGACATGTTCTTGCGCTTGAGCACTTCCGCCACGCGGTCGGTCTGATGCTTGGTGCGACAGAACACCACTAATTGCGGTGGATTCTGCGTTTCAATAAAGTGCGCTAACAGGCTATTTTTACGGTCGCGGGAAACCGCGATGTATTTCTGGTCGACTTGTTCGACCGTAATCACCTTTGGCGTGATGCGGATCTGCTGCGGATCCTTCATGTGCTTCTGCGCCATTTCCTTCACCGGTTCGGGGAAGGTGGCCGAGAACAACAGCACCTGACGTGATGGTGGCGTGTGACCGATGATGTAGTTGACGTCCGGCCAGAAGCCGATGTCGAGCATCTGATCCGCTTCATCAAGCACCATCATCGCCAGACCAGAAAGATCGAGCGCGCGGCGTTTCATGTGATCGATGATGCGACCAGGCGTACCGATAACGACATGCGGACCATTTTCGAGCGCGCGGATTTGGTCGTCCATCGGCGTGCCGCCGTAGATCACCACCGCGCGCGCGCCGCTGGCACCAGCCATGCGCGTGAACTCGTTGAAGACCTGACGTGCGAGTTCGCGCGTCGGGCACAACACCAAGGCCACGGGCTTGCGCTCCGGACTTTCGATGGCGTAGAGTTTCTGCAAAATCGGCAGCACAAATGCTGCGGTCTTGCCGGTACCGGTCTGGGCCTGACCCAGCACATCTTTACCACTGAGCACCACCGGAATCGCTTCAGCCTGAATTGGCGTTGGCTCGTTGTAGCCGATTGCCGCCAAATCCGCGAGGATTTGGTCGTTCAAGCCCAACGGCGCAAAGCCAGTGGACTTGGGTTTGGCTTCGAGTTCAGCAGGAACCTGCGGCGCCAGCGGCAAACGCGGGGCTTCGCCAACTGGTTCAGCGCCGTGTTTCGCGAATGGCGTACGACCCTGTTCTGGTTCACGCGCTGGACGTTCGGTGCGCTCACGGCGATCGTTTCGAGGGCCACGATCTGCACCACCTGCACCACGTTCATTGCGTTCGGGACGTGGACCACGGTCTGCTGCGGGAGCAACATCACCCGCTGGGGCGCCATCAGTGGGCGCTGCTTTTTCGCCTGCTGGCGCGCCGACGTTCGTCGGCACCGCTGGCGCGCCAACATTCGCCGTCACCGCTGGTGGGACGAAAGCTGGGCGTGGCGCTGGACGTTGTTCCACGCGCGGAGCCACGACCGTCAACGACACGTCTTTGCGTTCCGTGCTGGAAACGCGCACCTGTGCTTTGCGCAGTGGGAAAAGATCACCGCGATCACCACGTAGAGCAAAGCCGGGAGCTTCGACGAGCGCAATTTGTCCGTGCGGGACGCCCTCGGCGACGACCGTTCCGACGATCTGGTGGAAATCTAAATGCGGTTGGCCTTGCGTCGGCATCGGCACCACGCCGATTTCGGCGAGCAATTCACTCAAGCGCGCCTGCGCCCAGGATGGCGTTGATGGATCGCACAATTCAAGAATGCCCTTTGAGAACAAACACAACCGATCGAGCACGCTGGTCATCTGCCGTTGCTGGCCATCAAT
>JANMYZ010000703.1:0-2038 GCA_031382605.1 Planctomycetota bacterium
CGCATCGGCTCTCGAAAGGCTAAGCGTTTGGTGCTGACGATTCGTGGCAGGCCAGCGAATGAGCCCAACACCAGATCGCGCACATCAATGATTTCTCTACCATCTTGGCGGCGAACCACGCCGTTCGCGACGACTCCACCAGGCATCGCAAAATGATTTCGCGCCAACCAAGCGGCGTCGGCGACCATCGCCCATTGCGTCACGCCCATCATCAACGCCGCGCCTGGGAAATGCCCAGAGACGAACGGATGATTTTGCGGATAATGATATGCCGCGACCAAACGACCGCTGGCAGCATCGCTTTCGACAATGCGATCAACAAAGCGCAGCGGCGCGGATTTCCAGGCAAATGGTCCAACATCAAAAGCGTGTCCGCCTTGCGCTGACACTAATGGACGAATCGGCGAACTCGCAACCTGTTCGAGCGTTGCGGCGCCAGACATCACTTCGGCATCCAAAATTTTCTGACCGTCGATTTCGGCGTAGGTCGAAAAAACCGTGAAGCCGCTGCGATCACGGGTGATTTCTGCGTGGCCAATCACTTCACCATGAAGTGGAACGGGGCGATGAAAAGTAATCCGACTGATCATGCTGAACACCGCAACTTGCCCCAGCGGGCTGAGTCGTTCATGCAACAGCGGAACGCCGGTCAGGGCCATCAATTCGCCCAGAAATGGCTCGTACCAACACCTCTGGCCACCCACTTCGCTGCGGCCAAAGATCTCGCGCCCACGCGCATCGCCGAGAGGGATTTTCGTCCGCGACTGCGCCTTGGTTCGCTCTGCATTAAGCGTCACCGAATCGGGCATCAGGTTCACCCCACGATGCGGCAAGTAGGCTTTGAGGGCTTCGGCGTCGAGGGTCAATTCTGGCATGGCGCGACACCTTGATAGGACTCAGTCAGAGCACAAGGGTATGGCTAACAGCACAAACGAACGCCGCTTCACATGACGAAAAGGACTCCGCCCACGATGATGAATTATCTCGTTTTTGAAGACGCCATTCCCGCGATCAGCGCGCTCAAAACCTGCGGGTATAATGCGCATTCGGCCTGTTGAACGCGCTGTTGTACCACTTCCGCCGTATCGTTCAGCAAGACCGGAACTCTTAGTTGTCCCAGATGAGGGCCACTATCGTAAGCGCCGCTGACGAGGTGCGCCGTGCAACCGGTTTCGCTGACGCCTGCCGCGACGACCGCACGATGCACATGCATGCCGAACATACCCTTGCCGCCAAAAGCGGGCAATAAACTCGGATGAATGTTGACCACTCGACCACGCAAAGCCGCTGGTGGATCGTAAAATTTTAGCCACCCGCACATGGCCACCACGTCACATTGGTGATCCAGCAGCGCCGCCGTTACCGCAGCACTATCCTGCGCGATGACCAGCGGATGTCCGTAATTTTGAGCGCGCGCAACGCCACCGGCGTCAGCTTTTGACGACACCACCACGGCAACCTGGGCAGGCAGCCGCCCCTGAGCGATGGCCTCCACCAAATTGGCGTAGGTCGTGCCAGAGCCGGAGAGCAAGATTCCAAGACGAGCGGCCATTGTTGGCACGCTAGAACGGTCGCGCGGATCGACTAGGGGGCGGAGTGATTTGATACATCGCTCTGCCGGCATCAGTGGTGACGGAGGTCTTTTCCTGGGATCGCCGAGTTGGACTCGGCGATCCCAGGGGGGACGCGCACTCTTGTGCGTCGATTTATTTCGCGCTCCACACGCCAAACGTGTTCCCTTTGGCATGATCTTGGGCAGTGGTGTACATTTTATGACGTTTGGGGTCTGCCTCGGACAACGAACCATCATACGCGCAATCGCCGAAGTTGAGGAGTGAAGCGATCAGTTCCTGGGTTCCTCCAATTCGAGCACCATCCTTGGTCTTCGAGCTCGTCTTGATCTCTATAGCGCCAAGCAGTACGCCGTTGTCATGGTGATCAAAAGTATCGCCAATCGAAAGCACTCGGAATTGCTTACCCTCAGCCTCATTAAGAAATACACGCAGCGCTCCGGTCAAATCCACAAGTGCCTGAGCGC
>JANMYZ010000007.1:0-2714 GCA_031382605.1 Planctomycetota bacterium
TCCAGGCCAACCGGCGCCGCGCCCACTCAGCACGGCCCACAAACGTTGGTCAATGAACACGTCGCGCAATGGCAACGGTCCATCGCCGCGAGTTTCCAGTGCCCGTTTGATGAAAATAGGGAGCGCTAAGAGTTCGCCGACGCTGGTGGACGCGAACAAATGGCTGACCATCGCCGCCGCCAGATGCACGCTTGCGCGGGAATTTCGCTCAGGAGCTTGCAGGTCGGCAAGCGCGCACGTCAGCAAGTGATCCGATTCGATGCCGCCAGCCAAGGCGAGCAAAAAGCGTTCGGGTGCACTGGCCTGGAGATCGCGGATCAGCCGCGCGAACGGTGTTTCGCCAAGCGTCAAACACTCGGCGGCGGCAGCATGTAAGTCATTCCATTCGCCATGACGATGCAGCGCATGAGCGAGTGGTTTCAGATCAGCCAGCGCAGTGATGGCGGCGGTTGGCTCGCTCAATGTCGCCAAACCAAAGCGACCGACGGCGGCTCGTGCCCAGGCGGCGGCGACTTGTACCGGATTGATCGCGGCAGCGGTTTGTGGGAGCGCGGTCATGGCAGACTTTCTGTCGCATCTTCGTTGGTGGATGAAGTCGCGACCTGCAATCCGGCAACATAGTGAATCGTCACCACTCGTCCGAGCCACGGCGTCCACCCGGGATTGAGATCGAGACCAGCGAGGCGAATCGGCAGACGTGCGGAGTCGAGTGGCAGCCAAACATCGAGGTGACTCGCATTGAGACGGAAACGTCCGCCTGCGCAGAGTAAGCCCGGATTCCAGAGATCATCACCGTACAACGCCAATGCAGGAATCGTCAGCGCTGTGCCCATTGCCAGACGATGTTCCTCGGTCGTCAGATGATGGGTGCCGCTGTCAGCCAATAATGTTTCGAGTTGCACGGCGAAAGGGTCATCGGCTGGCAAACCCAAATAGCGGGCGAAGTTCACCAGCACATGCCAACCATGAGGCACATCGGCAAACCATTGCGCGTCATCAATCACCGTTCGCAGTGCGGGCTGGGCAAGAGCGTTGATCAGAAACACCACGCCAGCAAAGGCGGTGACGTCGGTGGGTGCGACATCATCACTCGGAATCGTTGACGACGTGGTTGCGGTTGCAGCGGGCGCCGTCGTTGGCGAAGTGGCGTTGGAGGTGACCGGACGCTGAGCGAGTGCGAAGTCGTCCGATAGGTTTGCGCGCTGACGGATCTCGGCTGATGTCACAGTGATCGTGGAGGTCGTTGCCGCCTCTGCTGTCGTGGTCATTTTCAACGCGCCCAGCGCGTGAACGCTGGGCGCGATCGGCGCTGGCGTGGTTAATGTTCGCGCCACAGCCGTAAACCACCTACGCGCAACGGGACTGATGATCGTTAATGGCGCTCGTTCAATACCGATGAGCAGTGCCGCTAACTGCACACGCGGATCGTCGCATGACCATCCCACAAGAATCGGGCGCCAATCATCAATCACCGCACTCAGGTAATGAAGTGATTCGTGATGAAGCCGAATCTCGTCGTCACGACGAGCAACAGAAATTGGAAAAGTATCCATTGCGCTGCCCAGGCTATCCTGCGCCAGGTGATGCTGTGCCATGAGGGCTTCGATCACCAACGTCGCTGCCGTCGGAGTCCAGCTTCGCCAGACGGTGTGCAGCACCCCGAGTTGCTTCAACGTGGCAACCACTGTTGGTAAAAGCTCTCCATGGCGTTGCCACAGCATTGCGAGCGCCACGTCTGGCGGTTGCCTGGTGAGGTCATGCCACTGCTGCCAATACCACTGACGCGCAGCGCTGCCGTCGGCGAGATCACGGCTCAGATGGGCTAATAATTCGCTGCCATTCACGAACGAACGTTGTTCGCCGTTATGCATCGCCGAGCGTAAACCATCAGCCACAGTTTGCTTCAGTTCATCCCAACGACTACGCACGTATAAGCGCCGAATGATGACCACGGTTTCGTTGCCAAGTTCAGGCCACGTCGCTTGCATCAGCGCTTGATGAACATCTCGCGCTCGCTGCGCCTGACCATGCGGTAGGCGCAGATGCAGGCGATCAATGCGATGTTCGACAGTCAGTGGCATGGCAGATTAATAGCTCAGCTTCATTTAGTTTTTGATCTGCATGACCGAGAATCGCGTGCTGATGCTGAGCGTGCTGCTGGTGCTAGAAATCAGGCTGACCACCGCGCCTTGTGCATCGTGATCGTCAACTTGGACCTCACCGACCACACGGTGATCCTGATCAAACAAATGCAGCCGCGTGCCTGGGCGAGCCTCGCGATTGAGGGCTACGCGCAGCAAGGATCCAGGCCGCAATTGCGGCGGCGCGCTCAGTACCGGCCCGCGGATATGCATGCTCGGATCGCCGTGCGCGGTAGCGATGACGGCGGCCCGTACCAAATTGCGCAGCGCCGTCCGACCAGTGCCACCACCATCGGCATGCAATTGGGCGAACAGCCACCGCACGGTGTCGACCAAGGTGCGCGCGGTTAGAAACGAACGTTCGGCCAAACGATCAAGTCCGGGCCAGCGTTCCGCGTTGTCGACCGCCAGGCGATCATCCTCAGCCAACTGAGCCCATTCGTAGCGCAGCGAGGGTAAGGCGCTTTCAAGCTGCGCGACCAGGCAGCCGATCACCTGTTCGCATTGGCTACGCAGGATTTCCGTCGCGCTGCGCAACGGGCCACGTTGACCGCTGAGCACATCGGTGAGCGA
>JANMYZ010000028.1:0-3503 GCA_031382605.1 Planctomycetota bacterium
GGCTCGGCACTTGGCGTCGTTGGTGGCTAACTCTATCGCCAGTGGACGGCGCGCAGAAGATCACGCAGTGCTGTTACGAACTCGCGGGCGCATGCGGCTGTATGCGCAGGCCTTGGAGCGCGCGGGAATTCCCTACGACACCGATTTTCCAGGTGGACTGTACGACGCGCAAGAATGCCACGACATCGAGGCGGTTCTGCGCTTGTGCGTCAATCCGCATGATCGACGGGCATTAGCGATTGCCCTGGGTGGGCCGTGGGGCGCTGCTGACGCACAAGATCGCACACTGATGGTCGACAGTTTAGAACGTTCTCCCGCTGAAGGCTGGGATCATGCCGCAGCGCAAGCGCCTATCGGCGAATTGGTTGGGGCGCTGCGTCCATTACTGGCAAGCGAGGGGGTCGCGCCCGTCATTCGGCGATTGATTACCGATGAACGACTGACGCGCCGCTATGGCGCATTGCCGCTCGCACGCCGTCGCTTGGCGAATCTCGCGCACTTGGCGGAAGAAGAACAGGCGGCAGGCATTGCGCTTGATGCGCCTGCTTTCATCGCGCGTTTAGCCGAGCGCCGTCGCCTGGACGTCGACGGCGAAGAGGCCGCCGGTGCCAGTCTTGGCAGTCGTGGCGTGCGCCTGATGACGATTCATCAAAGCAAAGGCCTGGAATGGCCAGTGGTATTCTTACCAGATCTCGATCGAAAATTCGACAGCCGTGATCTGACCGCCAAAGCGTTGGCGCGTACCAGCAGTGATGATGAAGGCTTGGTCGTGGCCTGTCATCCTGGCGATCAAGATGCGGACGATGCGCTCGGCCTGAAAGCCGGACTCATCGCTGATCATCTACGGCAACGAATCCAAGCCGAAGAAGCACGGTTATTCTATGTCGCCTGCACACGCGCTCGCGAAGAACTCCACGCGTTGATTCCCGAAGTCGACCTCGTCGGACCACTGCTTGATGGCAGCGTGCGGTGTCCCGCCGATTGGTTGGTCGGCGCGGGCCAAACCTGGGATGACGTCGTCATTGCCTTAGATGAAACGGTGGAGCGCATGCGTCATGGAACGCTGACGAGTGATCCGCTGCCAGCCCTGAAAATCGCTCCAGCCGTGGAAAAATCAGTAGTTTCCGTCACCGCGCAGAGCGACGAACATAGTCCTGTCGTCACTCACCATGCGTCGTTGTCGCGCTCCACCGCGCAGGCGCTGGGAATCGCCATTCATCAAGTCATCGCTGATCATGGCCCAGGCATGTCCAGCGCGATCGCGCAAGCCGTACTCGCCCCTTTTGCGAGCGGCTTAGGCGATGAACGTCACCGTCGTTTGCTCACCCATCTCTCTGATGTCAATCTCTTGCCCGGCTATTGGTCCGCCGCCGCCCGCTTGATCGAACAACCCGTCATCGGCGAAGTTGACGGCGAAATCGTCATCGGCATTTGCGACGTCCTGCTGCAAGACGCTAACGGAGCGTGGCAGCTCTACGACTGGAAAACCGGCGAAGCGGCGAATTCGGAAGCCAGCCATCAGCAAGTGCGACTCTACGCGCGTTTAATCGCACCCTATTTAAACGGACCGTTGACGTCGGCGGGTTTGGTTGACGTGGAAAGCGGAAAAGTAATTCCGGTCATTCTTTCGCTTGGCGACGTCGGATAATTGCGAGTCCCTCCTCGCCCAGCGAAGAAGGGTTGCGTCTCTATTCGATGCCATGTACGGTTTTCAACCATGTAAATCATCGGGTCTTTCGTTAGCTCCAATGATAGGTTTGGTCGCGTGCCGTTCGTTACCTGTGTGAAAGAAAGAAACGCTGATGTCTGATGCACCATTATTGGAGAAGCCAACGTCGATATCGCCGGATGCCATCGGCGTCACGGGAACCGCCAGTGCGGAGCGTCTTTTTATGGTGTTGTGTGGTTTAGCTTTGTTGGCCACAACGGTGGGTGTCGGTCGTCATATTTGTGAGGCGATTCTTGAGCACTTGCCAGACGATGGATCGTGGTGGTCACGCATTGAAACCGTGCCGTGGTCGGCGTGGTTGTTTGCGCTGCTCCATTATATTTCGGCGCTGGCATCCATATATATTGGTTACGTGGTCATCGCCTGGGCGTATCCACGGCGTGGCTTAGCGCGCGAGGGCCGCACGAATCCCGCTGCCGCAATCCTTTCAGGCGCGCATTTGATGAGCGCAGTCGTCATTACCGGAGTGAGCTGGGGTGGCTTAGATGCCAGTTCTTTGTTGGTGTCGGCAGCGTTTTGCGGCTTGGGTTGGTTGGCCATGATCGCCATCGCTTTTGGTCATCGACTGGTCACACGATATCGTGATGAAGAAGAAATCGCCGCAGGAAATACCGCAGCGGCGTTGTCTGCGGCAGGTCTTCAAATCGCAGTGGTGGTCGTCGTCAGTCACGCGATTCAAGGCCAATTTATCGGCTGGGGCGCATCATTGGCGAGTTTCGCTATTGCGTTGGTTTGGACGGTGGCGCTTTATCCACTGCGTCAGGTGGTATTGGCGCGATTCATTTTGCGTATGCATCCACGCGCCTTGGACGCGGCCATCGCGGTGAAGCGTGATCATCGCTTGGCGGCAGCGGAAGCGTTGTGCTATTTACTGTCGGCCTTGTGCCTTTCGGCGTGGTAAGGCGATGACGGCAGCCACTCACCTCATCGATCATTCTCACACGGAAAGCGACGCATTGACGTCAGTTTTGCAGAGCGGAATTATTGACGACATGTATGTGCGCGGCGTTGCGCGTATCGCTATTGAGCCGGAGATTCTTTCCGTCCATCAAGCCGCCAACTTGTCCAAGGCAGCGTGCAGCGTCGCGTTGATGATTGATGAAGCGATGCAGGCCATCACTGGTCACGTTCCGTTGCTGCGTGAACTCGGTCTTGATGAGAGTTTGATGGCGATTGCAGCGCTTGATGGTCCACGATGGTTGGGACTTTCACGCGCTGACGTGTTCATGGTCGAGGGCAGTGAAGACGCCCAGGTTTGCGAACTCAATTGTGATACGCCAACCGGACTTGCCGAATGTACGGAGTTGGGCCGCGTCGCCGCGCTCGCTCATCCAGGGCTGCTCAATCCGTCGGCAGGATTACGCTCACGCTGGATCGCCATGGTACGTTCGGCGGTTCATTCTGATGTGCAGCGGCCAGTGGTTGGAATTCTTGATCCGACGGAAATGACAGAAGATCTTTGCCACGTTCGCTTGCTGGCGCGTTGGCTTGAAGAAGCCGGATTTGTCGTGGTACGTGGCTCGCCTTTCAATCTGCATCAGTGTCCTGACGCGCGCGTTGGTTTGTTCGGTACGGCCTGCGATGTTTTAATTCGGCATTACAAAACCGATTGGTGGGCGTGTCGTTCAAGCCCATGGCTTGATCAAGCGCCGCCGCCGGATTCTGCCAGCCTTGAGCGGGAGTTAGGGCTTATCGCCGCAGCGCAAGCCGCAGGCACGGTGACCGTAGTGAATCCATGGGGAACCGTGGTTGCGCAAAATAAACGGATGCTGGC
>JANMYZ010000106.1:0-2593 GCA_031382605.1 Planctomycetota bacterium
GAGGCATTATTGGAGCATTGGCGCGCTGGCGTTGGTCAACGTTTAGGTGATTTGGAAGATGCGTCCGTGCCAATCTTGCACCGCAGTCGCGCGTTGGTCGTCGCACGCGGTTTGCAAAAAATCATTCTCGATTCCAGTACTTTCGCCGAGCCGCCCTCCGCCGTTACTTTGCGCGAAGAAGCATTTACCACGTCGGCGGCTTTGCTTGCTACGCCAGCGATAACCAGCGATGCGCATCGCGCTGCGGTGGCTGAGCGTTTGGGTCTGCACAGCGACGAAGTCCGCGACCGCTTGTACGCAGATTTACCAGATCAGGCGCTGCTCAGTGCGGCGCCATCGTGGACCGCCATCCAATTAATTGCGCGCTACAACATGGCGCTGACGCAAGGTCTGCTGTTGTTTGCGCGCACGCTGACCATCACCGTGGTTGATGCGAACACCGGATTACGCCGCCGATTATTGAAAGCCTTGCGTTTCCGCCGACTGCTGGCTGACGTGCGTGGTGATGATCGCCAAGCGCTGCGCTTGGAAATATCTGGGCCAGGAAGTGTACTCGATCAACATAGTCGTTATGGTTTACAACTGGCGCTTTTCCTCCCGGCCTTGGCGTGCTGTCGCTCGTGGCAAGCGCAAGCCGAACTGGTCTTGCCACGCGGCGGCGCAGCACGACTTGAACTGAGCGACGAAACCGGATTGGAAGGCGACAGCACATTTTTGGGTTTTGTACCAGAAGAAATCCAAACGCTGGAAACTACTCTGCGAGAACGCTTTCCCACCTGGACCTGGGAAGATCCACAATTATTGCCGCACCCAGATGGCGAATTGGTGGTGCCCGATCTACAAGTCGGCGTTGCTGGGGTGGTCATCATGGTCGAATTCTTTCATCGCTGGCACGGCCATGCTCTGCGTCGGCGCCTGGATCAATTGTCCAGCGGCTGGGCACCGCGTTTGGTATTGGGTATCGATCGAGCGCTGCTGCGCGCCGATGACGGTATTGCGACTCATCCGGCTTTTCTCAGTCGTGGCTTCGCCTTCAGCGATCTGCCAGCACCACGAACATTGTCCGAAGTCATTTCACGCGTCGCCGCAGACAAGAGCACAAAGGAAAAGTGAGTGAATCAAGTTTTCACTCCCGCAAGCGCTTCAAATCATGTGCGAATATAAGCGTTATGGAGAAGCGACATCGTCGGATGCGGGTGACCGCTCTGATGAAGTACGCCACTGTGATAATCGCTGAAGGCGACGTTCTTGAGTTGCAGCGACAGTCCGTCGGATCAAAAAGTAACCGACGACAGCGCCAATGGCTCCGACAAGAATGCTGCCGACCAACATCGGCACAAAGATGTCCACGACCACCGCGTAACCGGTAGCGAAGCCATCCGTCACCGAGAGGTGATTGAAATGTTTTACAATTTCACCAACGCGTTCGAACGATACCAGTTTCCACTCACCTGGCGTGACCCACATGCCAACGCGGTAACAGCCATAAAAAATTGGTAGCGTCGTAAAGGGATTGGTAATCCAGCTCCACGGAAGCGAGGCGACAACATTGCCACCAAGCGCTTTGGCCAGGATCATGCCGACAACCGTCTGCCCCAGCATTGGCAGTGGTGAGGCAAAGATACCGCATGCACACCCCAATGAAATGCGATGCGGAGTGTCCTGCAGGAGTAACGCACCACGAATGGTCCGCATCAATCCATGAACGAAGCGACGCCAACGGGACTTCGTCGTTTTGGGAGTATCCTTGATCATGGGTGGTAGATCAGTGGCTGGGGACTGGTTTGCAAACCCTGCATCCCTTGCCGCCCGCTATCGCATTTTACTATTTCCACCTTTCCCAACGGAACGAGCTGTCGAGCCGATATCCCGCCCCTGGCTTTGCTGGGTTGGCGATGTGGAGCAGATGGTTGTCTGACGACCGTTTTATGAGAGCCATTTCGCTGCGCAGCAAAGCCCCTAGCGTACCGCCATGCGTGCGCTGCTGTTATTCGTGATCAGTGTCAGCTTTTTGTTGGGCGAAGATCTCGCCCCTAAAACGTGGCCGATTCCCAACACGCAATTGGGATTAGCTGCACCAGGAAACTGGACCATGCAGAAAGATCATGCGGGTGCGGTATTGGTGCTACGCAGTCCTCTGCCAGCGGATCTCAAAGGCGACGAAGCCGAACGCGCCAGAGGCATTATCGCCGTGGCCGTGCAGAACGTCAAAGACGACACGCCCAAAACCTTCGCCGACCGCTGCCGACTCGATCTGGAGCGCACCGCCTCTGGCCTAGTCCTCGATAAAAATCAAGAATTGATCTTCGGCGGCCGCACCTGGACCAAACAATCCTACCGCATGCAAGTCGGTCAGTTCACTTTCACTCAAGAGCTATACACCAACGTCATCAACAGCGTCGGCATTTGTGTCACCTGTTCATGCACCGCAGAGAGCTACCGCCAATGGCAAACCGCCTTCGACGATGTGCTTGCTAGTTTGGGACGGAGTCGGTTGAAGATTGAATAAGTTATTCCGATGTCGGATGTCGTTTGGAAGAATCTAATCGTTACACTCGCGATCCGGTTGGGCAGTAAACGGTGCAAAAGTCGA
>JANMYZ010000137.1:0-8153 GCA_031382605.1 Planctomycetota bacterium
GACCGCCATTGCCAGCCGCATTGCCGGCGGTGACGCGATGTTCGAACAAAAAGGCATGAGCGTATGGGTTACTGCCGCCGATGGCGCGCAGCTGCAAGAAGTGCGGGCGATGCTGACACAAGGACAAGAGCGCATCGCGATTTACGCGCCGCAAGCGAACTGGTCACTCGCTGAAAAGGGTATTCATTTGGAATGCCAGAACGTGCAAATGATGGTGCGCAATCCCGGCAAGCATTTTATGAGCATGGACACGGAGCGCTATTCGTACCTGTTCGACAGCGATTTGACGCGCCGCAATCGCTTAGAGCCTGACGCTATGTCGACGCTTGAGGTCATGGCTCTAACCAAGAAAATTCCCCAAATCGGGGAAAGTCACAGCGTCTACAATAACTCTCGGCTGACGGTGCAGTTTCGGTATTTCTTGCCGCTGTCGCTCATCGCTTTCTGCCTACTAGCGATGGGCCTGGGGCTGACTTTCGGCACTGATCAAAATCTTCCTGGGGTGATTATTATTGTCGTGGTGGTTGCGGCGGTGGTGTATCCCACCTTTGGTTATGTGAAGAATTACACTGACCAGCCGCAGATTCATCCCGCCTTTATTCTGTGGCCGCCAGCGATCGTGGTCGCGCTGATTGGTGGATGGATGGCTTGGCGGCCGGAACGAGCACGGGAAATCATCGTGTTTCCTTTGGTGTGGCTGGCGAATTGGCGCACGAGAAACGCATGAACACCCTGCATCGGCATATCTTGTCGCTGGCCTTCACGCGCTGGGCCATGCTGTTGTTCATCGGTTTGTTTCTCATCCACCTCGGAGATTTCATCGGCCAAAGTGGCGACTACATAAAGGCCATTGGGGCTGGGCGAGGGAGTCACTTGTTGCAGTATTTCGCACTGCGTTTCCCTGGTTTCCTGGCGGCATGGTTGCCGATATCGGTGGCCGCAGCAGCGCTGTTGTGCGCTTGGCCGATGCTGCGGCAAGGCACGTTGGTGGCGCTGTGCGCGGCAGGCATTCCGGTACGACGAGTATTTGCGTCGCTGCTCGGATTAGCGGCTGTCATCGGTGTATTTAGCTTTGTCTTACAAGATCAAATCATTCCACGCCTTGATCCCGAAGCGAAATTCGCGCGCATGCGCATGCAGGGTGAGCTGCAACTCAATCAAAGCGTCAGTCGTTCGTTAGGTTGGCGCGATGGCGATTTTTTCTGGTGTGTTCAAAGTGCCGTGCCCGAGGACGGTCGCTACGATCAAGTCGCCGTCTTCGGTGCAGGCGGTGCCAATCATCATGGTCCATTGGTCATGGCCGATTCGTTGTGGTGGCAAAACGGCGGATGGCGAATACGGAACCCGGTGGTGGCCAAGAATTATCAGGTGCCAACGCGCGTCATTACCGAGGGCACGCTGGCTGACGTTGGCCTTACATTAAGCGTTGATGCCGCAACGTTGGTCGAACAGCTGAAACAAGACCGCGCGCGCACCAGTGACCAATTGTTTGCCGTGCGCTCGGAAAATGCTTGGGGTTATGTGATCCTGCGGGTCTGTTTTGGACTCTTGCCGTTTTTATGTTTGATGTTTGCCCTGCCAAGTTTCGTTCGTCTTGAGGGCATCAACCGCCTTGGCAATGCGCTTGGGCGATCGGTGGTGTGGATGTTGGTGCCGCTGCTGGGATATTGGGTGTTGTCGCGCATCCTGATTTCCAACAGCACGTATGTGATCAGCGGCACGCTTTTGGTGCTGGGCAGCCTTATCAGTGCTGGAAGCTGGCGCTGGTGGACGATGCGTCTGTAGGCGACAGTATCCGCCGCCGATGTCAGACCCCCTTTCGCCGCCCTCTTCGTTGTCTTCTTCGCTGTCCGCTTCACTTGCGGTCGCGGATTGCATCCGCACTCGTCGCACGGTGAAAGACTTCACTGGTGAGGCCGTCCCGCGTGCGACGCTAGAGCGATGGTTGGAGCTGGCGTGCTGCGCACCGACGCATCGCCTCAGCCAGCCATGGCGCTTTGCGGTGTTGAATCAGCCAGCGATCGCTCGTCTGAGTGCATTTTTATGCAGCGAGCCGACGATTGCTGCCGTGCCCAATCCGGAAAAAGGCGCTGCCAAACTCGCTAAACTCATGGAGCGTTTGCCGACGCTCGGCGCGCTGATCCAGGTGACCTGGGTTCGTCACAGCGACAGCACCATCGATCTTGAAGATCATGCCGCCGCCAGCGCCGCCGTGCAAAACTTACTATTGGCTGCACACGCTGACGGCTGGGCTGGCTTCTGGTCAACCAATCCTGCGCTTGGCCATCCGGCAACCCTACGTTGGTGCAACGTGGATCCGCTGACACAGGGTTTCATTGCTTCCGTGTGGTTGGGCCGCAGCGTCCAGGCCATCACGGCGCCCGTCAGAGTTCCGCTTTCTGAGCGGGTTTGCTGGCTGTGAACCAGCGTAAATTCTTGAGCAACCAACCTCTTCTTCGTCTTTCTGCGTACCTCATTCCTCAAACCGTGAATCGTTAACCTATGCCATTTCTCCTCATCGCCGGTCCTCTCGCTCTTGATGATGTGCCGCAGGGCAAGGGTCTGCTTGGTGGCGCTGCGGGTTACGCGGCCATCGCAGCGGCACCGCTTGCGCGCACGCAAATGTGGGCACGTGGTGGACAAGATATCACCTCGCAAGTGCGCGGCATTCTTGAACAACGTGGCATCGATCTGTCAGGAGTCAGCTGGGACGGCGCCACGCTGCGTAACGCTGTTGATGCTCCGATTGCCAGCGGTCCCGCCCTGCCCGAAATTGAGCCCACCCAGGCCGAAGATCTCGGTGCCGTACTCGTCATCGGCCTAGCGCCTGACGAATGGCGTCGCGCGATCAAAGTCGTCCAAGCCCTGCCCGGTGGCGAAAATCGCACCTTGGTTGCCGCGCCACGCATCGCCGATTTGCAGGACTCACGTTTCCGCGCCGAGGTCTGCGCGGCGGCGGATGTCTTAGTGCTCTCCGCTTCCAAAGCCGTGGCGCTAACAGCCACCAATGATGCTTACGAGGCCGCCCGCGCATTGGTCGCTGAAGGCGCCAAATGCGTGGTTCTGACGGCAGGTCCGGTCGGCGGCCTGATTTTGTATCGCCAAAAAGCCACCACCTACCCGGCGCTGCCAATCGAATCGGTCGACCACACTGGCGTCGGCGCAGCTTTCGCCGGAGCACTCGCCGCCTGGTTAACCGGAGCAGGAAAAGACGATTTCCGTGCGATAAAGCGCGGTTGCGCAGTTGCGAGCGGAGTCGCCGGCATCTGTCTTCAGGGACCAGGCTCCAAGAAATTGCTGGGCGCTGACCGCAAAGAATACCTGGAACGGTTCAACCGTCTCCGTCGTGCAGCGAAAGGCTGATTGGCGCATTCTTCATAATGATCTTCATGATGTTTTGAAAGCATGATGTTCAGTGGAGGTCCGCCGGAAGAGTTGCGCTTGAGATACGCCAATAACCAACAGCGCAAACCTGCGTTGACACTCTTTTCGTATATCATTAGCTCACACCGACTGCTGTAGGAGTCTGCGATGCAAGAAATTCAATATGTCACGAACTACCAGATCTTACGCAAGATCGCCTCCGGCGGCATGGGCTCGGTCTATCTGGCAGAACAACTTGGCGCTGAAAGTTTTCGCAAAGTCGTAGCGATCAAGACCATCAAAAAAGAATTCCTGAAGAACAAAGAGAACGTCGATCTGTTCGTTGGTGAAGCCAAGTTAGTCGCCGACCTTATCCATGAAAACGTTCTTCAGGTGTACCAACTTGGCCAGACCAAGGGCATCTACTACATCGTCATGGAATACGCCCACGGCAAAAACCTTGCCGATGTCATTCGTTCACACAAAGACCGTCACAAAGTTACCAACGTGGAAATCGGCGCCTTCATTATCAGCCGCGTGTGTCGCGCGTTGAATTACGCCCACGAAGCCAAAGACATGTCGGGCAAGCCCCAGAATATTGTGCATCGCGACGTGACGCCTTCGAATATCATCATCACCTACGGCGGCGTGGTGAAGCTCACCGACTTCGGCATCGCCAAAGCCGTGATCATGAACACTCCCGACGAAGCCGAAGTCATCATGGGCAAGTTGCCCTACATGAGCCCGGAACAGGCCAAATTTCAGGGCACCACGCGTCAAAGCGACGTGTTCAGCCTTGGCTTAGTGACCTACGAACTGCTGACCAATACCTCGGTTTATAACGTCAACGACATCGATGATTTGGTCGACAAGATGGACAATTATTCCATCAAATCACCACGCCGATTAAATCCGCACATCCCGGAAAAACTCGAAGCCATCATGATGAAAGCGTTGGAGGTCAATCCGGCCAACCGCTACGCCACCGCGCGTGAATTTTGCCAAGACCTTGAACACTACATGTACGACGGCGGCTACGGCCCAACCAACGAAAAACTCGCACGCTATTTGGGTCGCCTGTTTCCCGAAGAAAGCATCGCGCCCATCACGGGTGTCGGCTCGCCCGCCGCCACGACTGGCGGCGGAAGCAGCGCTCCCGTCTGATCCATCTCGCACGTCTTGCGTGATCGCCAGTCGATCACCTAAAAACCTCGATGGATAGAACCCCGCCCGGCGGGGCCGGAACCCAAGCGAGGACAAAGATCGAAGAAGTCTAACCACAGAGGGCACAGAGGGCACAGAGGGCACAGAGGAAAATCAGAATGCATTTCTCTGTGCTCTCTGTGCCCTCTGTGGTTTAGCCCTTCCCGTCTGGTCTCTTCCTCTGGTGCTCTGGTTCTCTGTGTTCAATCGCCGGGTTTAGGATCATCGATTATCATCATGCCACGCGCCCTGATCATTCAGCATCTTGCCTGCGAAGGTCCCGTTCGTTTACGTCCCTTGCTCGAACGTCGCGGCTTCACCATCGACATTTGCCATGCCTTTGATGGCCAAGCGGTACCGACCGCGCTCACCCACGCTCTCTTGGTGGTGATGGGCGGATCCATGGGAGTCGGCGACATTGGCGATGCGAAATACCCGTTTTTAGTCGCCGAAGCGGCATTGCTGCGCTCGGCGCTTAACCGCAATCAACCCGTCCTCGGAATTTGTCTTGGTGCCCAGCTGCTGGCCCACGCCGCTGGCGCGCAGGTCCAACCAAATCGTCGTGACGGCGTCATCGTGCGCGAAGTCGGTTGGGCACCGGTGGATTTTCTTGGTGTCGCTCAGCGCCCAGAATTGAACGGAATCAACCCACGCGAAACCATGCTGCACTGGCATGGCGACACTTTTGATCTTCCCTCTGGCGCGATTCATCTCGCCTCAACGCCAAATTGCGCCAACCAAATGTTCCGCCTCCCGCGCCAAGTCGGCATTCAATTCCATCCCGAAATCGACCAACAGACGATACGTGAATGGACACATCTTGATGCCGAATACGTAGCCCAAGCGAACGGACCAAAAGGGCAGGCGCGGGTACTCGCGGACACACCGCGTTTTATCAAGCGGCATCAGCAGATTGGTGATCGACTGTTGGAAAATATCGTCGCAGAGATCACTCGTTGACGCACGGACTTCTTTCTTTGAAGGAGCAGCAACAATCATGAAGGATTCCTTGTACCAACGGTGGACAAAAGTAAGACTCTTACCTGTAGGAGTAAGCCATGATTATGTACCTGTCGACCAAGGGCCAAGTCACCATCCCGCAAGCGGTTCGTGAACAAGCTGGGATTGGACCGGGATCAGCCGTCGAAATTGCTTTTCGCGACGGCGAAATCCACCTGCGCCGCACGAATGATCCTGCCACAACCCCAGGGCGAGCCGTGGTCGAACGCATTCGCCGCAGCGGCGTGCGGCCCCTGATGAGCACCGAAGAACTCATGAACTTGACGCGTGGCAATGAATAATGCCAGGATCGCTCATTGATACCAATTGCCTGATCGACCTGATCCAACCGGAATCGGCGTGGTATGCGTGGTCGGCAGCGGCACTGGCTGGCGCTGTGGATGCCGGAGCCGTTGCCATCAATCCGATCATTTACGGAGAATTGGGCGCTGGCATTGCCACGATTGAGTCGCTCGAAGAAGCCTTCCCCGCAACCATTTTTGCCCGTCTTGATTTGCCCTGGGACGCCGCCTTTTTAGCCGGTCAATCCCATCGCCGCTACCGTCATGAAGGCGGCATTCGCGAGCGAACGTTGCCTGATTTTTTTATCGGAGCACATGCGATCGTCTCCGGATTGACCCTGGTCACCCGTGGTCACCCGCGACCCACGTCGCTACCGACGGCATTTTCCGCGTTTGAAATTGATCGCGCCGGATACGCATTTTGGGGAGCTGATGCCGGTGGGTTGATGGTTGGACATTCAGATTCTGATTAGTAGGATTCCGACTCGGAGGAATCCTTATGTTTGTCACCGTCTCACCTAAAGGACAGATCACCATCCCGCAAGTCCTGCGTGAACGTCTTGGCATTCTGCCGCATATGGACCTCGACATCAGCAGCACCATTGATGGCAAACTCGTACTGATGCCAGCAGACGGATTGAGCAAGGCCGCGCGGGCCATCGCCCTGTTAGAACAATTGCCAACAGGCGGCCTAAGCACCGACGCCACTATGGCCATGACCCGTGGCGAAAACGAACAAGGTAACTGACCATCATGCATTTGATTGACACCAACGTCCTGATCGACGTCGTCAGCCGCGACTTGCAATGGGGGCCGTGGTCGCGCCACGCCCTGACCGTCGCGCTGGAAGCCGGAGCCGCCATCAATCCGATTATTCTGGCAGAATTGGCCGCCCGTTACTCCACGCCCGTCGCCTTGCATAAAGCTTTTCCCACGGACGTGTATGCGCATTTAGATTTGCCCTGGAACGCTGCATTCCCCACTGGACAGGCATTCCATCGCTACCGCCAAGCTGGCGGACAACGTCATGCGCCATTGCCGGATTTTTATATTGGTGCGCATGCGCAGATGGCCAACCTCACTTTAATTACTCGCGATCCCGTACGTTATCGTACGTATTTTCCCAGCGTCATTCTGATCGAACCAAAAACCCATTTTCACGAATTAGCTCCTAAGCCTTAATCCTAAACGCAGCGACCACCTGATGAATTTCGGTCGAGCGTCTTGTGCTAAGGCGACCCAACCCATACTCCCGCGCCATGGCCCGCCCACCAAAAGCACGTGAACCACTCAAATTAGCGGCGCTTGAGCTGTTTGTTGAAAATAGTGTGCACGGCACCGGCATTCGCGAGATCGCTAAACATGCTGGGTGCAGCGAAGCAGCGCTTTATCGCCACTGGGCGAATAAAGATGCGCTCGTGGCGGCGTTATTCCAAGAGCACATGACCGAAGTGCGCGGATTGCTTGAAGCGGCTATCGCGAGCGAACTGACCATTGAAGCGAAAGTGAAAGCCGCGTGTCGCGCGGCGTATAAATTGTACGACGAACAACCGAAGGTTTTTCGCTTCGTCTTGTTAGTGCAGCACGAATTGGCCAGAACCATTCCACCGGACACCCGCATGCCGCAAGACGTGGTCACCGATCTGGTGCGTGAAGCAGCGGCCAAAGGTGAAATCGCAAAACTTGCCAAGGGCGAAGAATCGCTCATGGCTGCTGCGGTCATCGGCATCTTTTTAGAAACCGCAATTTTTGTGCTTTATGAACGCGTGCCCGGCCCGCTGTCGCGGTATGTGGATGGCGTCACGCAATGCGTCATGCGCGTGCTGCGCGCTAAAGGGTGATGAGGAAGATTTCAGGCGTTCGTCGCCGAAGAACTCTATCGCTTAAGATCGCTTAAGATCGCTTAAGATCGCTTGAGATCACGCTCGCCGAGCGCGTTGGCGTGATCGATGTTCGCCGTCTGCATCTGCGCATGCCTCGCGCCATATCTTCCTTATTTTGATGCCTATAAAGGCGAATGCGCCAAGAGGGATGAGCAACCAAGCGAACTCCTGCTCACCACGAAGACGTACCTTGACGGGACTGCTGCGAGGGATCCAGGTAACCCATAATTTTCCATCAGCGGGAAGCATCCACGAATTTGCAAATTCCAGGGCCACCATCTGGCTGCCTTGGTCGACATCTGGCAAAATAAAACGAACTCCTTTTCGCACACTCTCGCTGTAGCGATTTTTACGGACAAACTCGTAGGTATCGATCACGGCCACTTCCCTATCTTCTCCCAAT
>JANMYZ010000142.1:0-4128 GCA_031382605.1 Planctomycetota bacterium
AACTGTTTGAGGCGATGTTCCAATTGATGATCGCCTGAACCCAGCACGATCAACTGCATGCGTCCGGCAAGAATGTACGGTTCGACGGCTTCAGCGATCAAGTCGATGCCTTTTTGTTCGACCAAGCGACTGACAATCGCCACCACGCACGCGTGCTTGTCAGGCACTAAACCTAATTCATCTCGCAAACGTTCACGACAGGCTTTCTTACCGGCTAATTTTTTCACCTCAAAATGCGCCGGTAGTTCGCGATCAGTTGCCGGATTCCATACGTCGGTGTCAATGCCATTGACGATGCCGCTGAGCTTAAAGGCATTGCTGCGCATCACCGCTTCCATGCCATACGCGAATTCACCCTGCTGAATGTCTTCTGCATAACGCCGACTGACGGTGGTCACGCGATCAGCAAAGACCACGCCACCCTTTAAAAAATTGAGCCGCCCATAGTGCTCTAAATGCAGCGGATTAAATAACGCCCAATCCAATCCCGTCAGCTTCATATCGAAGTGCCAAAATGCGCCCTGATACGCAATGTTATGAATGGTGAACACCGAGCGCGTCGCTGGCAAAGCGCGATTAAAACCACGTTCCAACAACGGCGGAATCAAACCGGTCTGCCAATCATGCGCATGAACCACATGCGGAATCCAGCCCAAATAACCAGGTAGCGCCAAAGCCCCCTTGCTGAAAACCGCAAAGCGCCGGGCGTTATCGTCATAGTCCTGCGTGCTGCTGGGACCGTACACGCCATCACGATCGAAGAGTTCGTTACACGCCAGCAAATACACCGGCGTGCCGTCAATAATGACCGTGCCAACGCCCAACTGATGATCGATTCCACCCGACTCAATGGTCATGGTGTGAGCGCCCCAAGTCAGGCCAAGTTTCTGCGCCGCAGCGATCGCCTTGCGATATCCAGGGATGACCACCCGCGCGTCATGGCCAAGTCCACGCAGTGCCTGCGGCAAGGCTCCGACGACATCTGCCAGCCCTCCCGTCTTGACCAAAGGCACGGCCTCGCTGGCAGCGTGTAAAATGCGCAGAGCTTGATGAGTCATCGGAGCCGGTTCCTTCATCCCGCGAGTAATCGCAGGCGAGGGATGGTTACACGATAGAACGAGCAGCGGCAAGGCTTCTGCCGCGAAATCACTCTTTCAGGTCAAGGGTCTGAGCGTTGCAACGAACACACCACAGCGTTCATTGCAACGTGAAGCGATGATGCATTGCGACCATGGCGACCGTCCTACAGTGCCCGCCCATGCATCAAATCGCCAACGACCTTGAGCCGGATATCGGCACCCAACCGGCAAAAACCGTCTTTATCGAGACCTTCGGTTGCCAGATGAACATCAACGACACCGAAGTGGTGTTGGCGCGCCTCAGTGAAGCGGGCTGGCGACGAGTCGATTCGATCGATGAGGCTGGACTGGTGCTCTACAACACCTGCTCCGTGCGCGACAACGCCGAAGGAAAAGTGCGTGGCCGTTTGGGCGCACTCAAGCCAATCAAACGCGCGCGTCCGGGCCTGCGCATCGGCATCATGGGCTGCATGGCGCAGCGTGAAAAAGAAAGCCTGCTGAAAACCTATCCCCATGTCGATCTGGTGGTCGGCACCGATCAATTTGTCAACATGCCGCAATTGCTCGAACGACTTGATGTCAGCGGTCGCATTGCCGCCACTGAATTCGGCGATTTCGAAGACCGCGCATGGGACGCCATACGTCAGCCCGGTATCAACGCCTACGTTCCCGTGATGCGCGGCTGTAATTATAATTGTACGTATTGCATCGTGCCGACCACCCGTGGACGCGAAAAAAGTCGTCGTCCAGAACTGGTCGAGGAAGAAGTTCGCACGTTAGTCGCGCAAGGTTTTGTGCAGATTACTTTGGTCGGACAGACGGTGGACGCTTACGGAAAAACCTTAGGCGACGGCACCACCTTGGCCGCACTGCTGCGTCGCCTGCATGAAATCGACGGACTCAAACGACTGCGCTTCATCACCAGTCATCCGAAAGACATCACTGACGACTTGCTCGACACCATGGCCGAATTACCGCGCGTGGCGAAGCACTTGCACGTGCCAGCACAATGCGGTTCAGATCGCATTCTGCGCTTGATGGGCCGACGCTACACCCGTGATGATTACCTGCGCTTTGTCGATCGCGCTCGTGCCCGCATGCCTGAAGTGGAATTGCTGTCTGATTTCATCGTCGGCTTCCCGCGCGAAACCGACGAAGACTTTCAGCAGACCGTGACCTTGATGGATCAGGTACGCTTCGGCGGTTCTTACGTGTTCATGTATTCACCGCGCCCAGGCACGCCGGCATCACATCTCGTCGATGACGTGCCAGAAGCGGTGAAAAATGCGCGCTGCAATCACCTGCTCGATCTGCAGCTCGTTCATCAAGAAAAAGATTACCAAGCCCAACACGGCCGCGTGCATCCGGTCTTGGTCGAAGGCCCCAGCAAAAACGACGTAGCCATGTTGCACGGACGTTCGCTCGGCAATCTCAACATCGTCTTCCCACGCGTAGGCGCCGACGGCACCAATCGCGATCACTTGATTGGTCAGCTCGCTGATATTCGCATTGAGCGCTCAACCCGCTTGACGCTGTTTGGCGAAGTGGCTGGCTGAGAAGCTACGAGCTACGAGCTACGAGCTACGAGCTACGAGCTACGAGCTACGAGCTACGAGCTACGAGCTACGAGCTACAGACCACCGCCAGTCCCGATTGCGGCTTTTAATGAAACCCAGAAATGGCTTTCTCCTTGCCAATTTGCCATTACCAATTGGTAAAGGTAAATGCCATGGACTTAGTGATCGACAAGCTTGGCCGGGTGGTGATCCCCAAAAAAGTACGGGAACATCTGCATCTGCATGCCGGTTCACGCATGCGCTTGCGCGAACAAGCTGACGGCGTTTACCTGGAAGCTCTGCGCGAAGATCCCGCTCTCGAAGAACGTGGTGGGGTGATGATCATCGCCAAGGATGACCAACAGCACCCGCTGACCGCCGATGAAGTGGCGAACGTGTTGGTACGTGAACGCGATGGTCGTCTGCGAACATGAGTGCGCCTCGTGTTTTATTCGACACCTCGATTTTAGTGCCAGCCATGGTCGCGGCGCACGAACACCACACTCAGGCCAGACCATGGCTCGAACGCGCCATCAGCGGTGAGATCAAACTGGTCGTGGCGGCGCATGGACTGGCCGAGTGTTTCGCTGTGCTGACGCGACTGCCGCGCAATCTATCATGCTCTCCAGCGATGGCTGCAACGCTGCTTGAGGGCAACGTCGTCACCCGCGCCAAAGCCTTGGTTGTCGCCTTGGAAAGTGCCGATTATCTCGCCGTCCTCGCCGACCTTGGCAAACGCAATCTTGCCGGAGGCTTGATCTACGATGCGCTTCACGTGCGCGCCGCGCGCCGTCACAAAGCACGCATTCTCACCTTCAACCAGAAAGACTTTTCTCGTCTGGTTGCCGATCCCACCACTGACCTGATCGCCCTCTGACATGCCTACCGATTATTTTGCCGTTAACGGCCGCGTCGTCCCTGCGGCTGAGGCCACCGTCAGCGTCCTTGACCTCGGCTTTTTACGTGGCGTCGGGGCGTTTGAAACTTTGCGCACCTACGGCGGCCATCCGCATGGATTGAGCGAGCATTTGCGCCGTCTGTGGGAATCCGCCGCCTCTTTCGCCGTCACGCCGTTTTTTACCGAAGCTGACGTTCGTCGCCTGTTGAGTGAAATTCGCCAGCGCAGCGGCCATGACGAACTACGCGCCAATTTTGTGGTCAGCCCTGGCGATCACACGACCGGCGTGTTCGGTGCGGCGAAACCGACCTGGGTGATCATCGCCCGCGACGTGCATGCGCCGCCCGAATCATCCTACGCTAACGGCGTTACGGCCGTGACCTTTGAAGCGATGCGGCACTTACCGACGCTCAAAACAACGAATTACTTAACCGGAAAACTTGGTTTGGCTTTGGCCGAACAAGCAGGCGCGCACGAAGCCTTTTACGTTTCGCCCGAAGGCTACGTAACCGAAGGCGTCACCAGCAATGTGCTGGTCGTCCAAGGCAAACGCGTCATGACGCCGGTGCAAGACTGTCTACCTGGCATCACCAAA
>JANMYZ010000161.1:0-10703 GCA_031382605.1 Planctomycetota bacterium
AAATGGTAACATCGGCAGAACCGCCGACTAATCGTGCCATCCCGACATGAGCCATTGCATGTACATACATGACCAAAGGTATTAATAATAATGGAATGAAAAAAAGATTATAGGCATCAAGTTTTATAAACCTCATCACGTCGAAGAGCATCCACACGCCCAACATCCAACTCGCGCGCACCTCCAACGATGAGGTGCGATAGATTTTCAGCGACCATGACCAAAACGCGTTATCCATAAGGGTATGTCTCTATTCAGCGCCGAACGACGATTAAAAATGGGTATAAAATATCGGGTTTGATTGGCGGAAAACTGAACTCGGAACTCAGCAGCCATTCCTGTATTAAGCGATCAAACGTCAGCGATCCGCTGCTGTTGACGAGCTGCGCGTAAGTGAGGCGACTCGCTTTATCAACTTTGAGTTCAATGATCAGCCTGGGTTCGGTGACGTGTTTGAGCAAATGACGCCAGTGGCGTTCGATCTGGGTTTGCAGGCGGCCGTGCAGGAATTCTTGCGCCGTGCCGAGCATCCGTTGCTCACGCGTCAGCGTTTGATTGCTGACCGCGCCGCTTTGAAGACGGGCGATCAGGTCATCGGGATTCGCCGACAAAGTCGGCAGATCTACCGTGGTTGAGCCTTTTTTTCCGTCACCACGGACGAGGTCTTTCCCCGCGTGATCTTGGCGTACGGAGGTAATTAATTGATCCAGCGGAGGGAGCGCTGGCAGATCATTGGCGCTCAGAGGCGGTAGAGCCGTGGTTGCCGTTGCCGAAAGCGGAGCCGCGATGAGTGCGCCGAAAGTCGGTGCTTTTTTCGCTGACGATGGAACCGGCTCACGTGTCGGATCAGCGGGCTGAATCACCGCATGCGGGGCTGGGGGCGGGGTTGAAGGTGGAATGTCGCTGCACCCACGCGGCATGAACGCCAGGCCCAGTAAACACGCATGGATGATCGTTGCCAGCGTCGCCGAACGTTGCGTGAGTGGATCCATTATTTCGCTGATCCGGCAGCCAATGATTGGAGCCAGAGTTCCAGGCCCAAGCGATCGATCGCGTTGATGGCTTCCAAGACGGCGTGTTGGGCATCGATGTCGCCAGCCACTAATAAGACACGATTCTGATCAAGTAATTCCAAACCGGCACCGGGAAGATCCCATGAACTTGGTGATACATAGCGTCGAATCATGGTGGTAAGGACTTCGCCTTCTAACGCATTGCTCAGCACATGCGCGATGGGAATACAGGCGAGCTGCCGTCGTTGCGCTGGGTGTTCTCGATCAAACCGTGCTGGTTGGCGATCATTTTCGCTGAGACATAAAACCCCATGCGACCAGCGTGAAACGATGCCGTATTCACGCAGCGTGGCGATAATTTGGCCAAGCATTTGCTGTTGTACGCGCACGCCGCCGAGTGGAAATTTTTGGAGTTGAAGCAGCGGCGCGATGGCGATGGATGCCTGCATGCTTTGCGCCAGCTCCTCAACTAACGCGCCCCAGTTATGCACGGTCATTTCACGTGAAGTGAGTCGTCGTAAATCGGGCAGATCGACATCGGCGATACGCGTTGTAGCCCGAGCAGAGAGGCGTTCGCACACACGCAGTAATTCAAATAAACGCTGATGACCGTTAGCGTCTAGGGTGGCTGCCCAGGTCGCATCTTCTGGCAGACAACTGAGTCCCGCTTTTCCGCTCAACCACGGGGCGATAAGGCGATCGACCAACGGCGGTATGGTCGACTGACGACGCAAAGTGCTGGTACATGTGCGTACTGACAGCACTCCTTGAGGTGGGTTGTTGCTGGTCAGCAAAGCGATAGTCCCAGGACTTTCATGTGCCCACCAGCAATCGAGCGAAAATGCCAGAGCCTGTCGACAAGCAGTAGAGCTGGCATTGATCAGTGAAAAGCGAGCGCGGGTAGCTCCAATGCCGCTGATTAACATGTCAATATCGGGCTGATAATGTTCGTTATTGAATGTGCCTAAACCAGCGAGCAAGTCAGCGACCTCTTGATCTGCGGCTTGATAACTGACGCGATCGATGAGCGCTTCACCCGACCAACTGACGTTGATCACGCAGCACATGCAGAAGGCGACAAGCCACCGCAGGCGGGGATGAATCACGGACGTGCGAGGGAATGTCATAAGAGCGCTGGTTTCATTTCTGGTTTCATTTCTGGTTTCATTTCTGGTTTCATCACTGGTTTCATCACTTAGTTGATTTGTCCATGTGACGCATAACCGCGTCGTACACCGACTGACGATCAGCCCTGAGCTCCATCGGAGGATTCGCGTAGGTCGAGACGATGCCGGGCAATTTGCCCATGTGGTAGTCGGCTTTGACATTGCCGAATTTCAAACCGTGTGCGGTAGAAACAACCACGACGCGTTCGCCTTTTTTGATCTCGCCCCGCTGAATGAATTTGATTAACGCCGCTAAAGCCACGCCGGTGTGCGGGCAATTGAACAGGCCCGTGCGATCTGCCCGCGCGGTGGCGTCAGCCAACTCTTGCTCACTCGCTTCTTCGACTCGACCGTCATGTTTCATCAGCGCCTTGATCGCCTTGCTGCGACTGACGGGATTGCCGATGCGAATGGCGCTGGCCTGGGTTTCGCCAGCCGTCATGGCGTGGAATTCTTTCCAGCCAGATTTGTAAGCACGATAGAGCGGATTCGCCATTTCGGCTTGGCAACAGACGATGCGCGGTAACCGCGAAATAATGCCTAATTCCTGAATTTCTTCCAAGCCTTTGTAGAGCGCCGAAACGTTACCCAGGTTGCCGCCTGGAATGAAAATCCAATCTGGCACTTCCCAATCGAACTGTTGAACGATTTCAATGGCGACCGTTTTCTGACCTTCAACGCGCAATGAATTCATCGAATTCGCGAGGTAGAGTTTTTTATCTTCCGTCAGTTGTTGGACTAAATCCATGCAGCCATCGAAGTCGGTATCCAGTGCCAGCGTCAGGCTGTTGTTGGCAATCGGTTGGATCAATTGAGCTGGTGAAATTTTTCCGCGCGGCAGCAACACCACGCTGGTGATTCCCGCCGCAGCGCAGTACGCAGACAACGCTGCGCTAGTGTCCCCGGTCGAGGCGCAGGCGACTCCCATGATCGAATGTTTGCCACTCTTCATCATGTGATTTACTTGGCTGACCAACACGGTCATGCCCAAATCTTTGAAACTTCCGGTATGGCTGACGCCACATTGTTTGACCCACAGGTCGGGAATGCCCAGCTCGCGTCCAAAGCGTTCGGCCCAAAATAGATTCGTTGCGCCTTCGTCCAAACTGACGATGTCGGCATCAGGAATATTCGGCAGCACCAATTCTTTTTTGCCCCACACCCCCGAACCGAACGGCCACATGGTGCGTTTATAGCGAGAATCCCACAACTGCATCCACGCTGCTGGAGAACGAGCTTTGAGCGCATTCAAGTCATGCGCGACTTCTAAGAGGCCACCAGTGGGACTGCGATAGACGATCTCGTCTAATTCCCAACGGCCGATGCCGGTGTCGGCGTCACGAAACCAAGCATCGTATTTCATAGTCTGTTGGTGATCCTTTGGGGTTGCTGCCTCAGGCATCAAGCGCTGGGCATGTCGCACCGATTCGCTGCGGTCGGTAGCGTGTCTAACACTACGGATCGGCAAGAGAGACACTCGTCGTGCAAGGAAAAGGCTCTGGGATTGGCAAATAGTGAGATGAACCTAGAAAGCGACGGCACATGAACCTGAAACTCCATCTCACTTTGGCCGACGCATCACACAAACTGCTCGACCTGACCGATACGACCTTGCCAACGGTCATTGGCCGCGACAGCGAAGTGGCGCAGGTGGTCATCCCGGATTCGCAGGCCAGCCGGGCACATTGCTCGATCGATATTGAAAATGACAAGGTGATGATCGAAGACATGGGCAGCCGAAACGGCACTTTGTTGAATGGACAAAAAATTACTCGCGCCCGTGTTTACCACGGTGACATCATCAAGCTTGGTAAGACCCACATCACTTTCGAAATCGGTGACAACCAACCCGTTGAGTCATTAGTTGGTCAACGGCTGGGTGGTTTTGAGCTGCAAGAAGTCGTCGGTCGTGGTCGTTACGGTACGGTATTTAAAGGCCAGCAAATCAACCTTGGTCGCCAAGTTGCGATCAAGGTTTTGGCGGAGGAATACCGCGAAGATCCTGAACGGGTGCAAGCATTTCTGACCGAGGCTCGTCGCGCTGGCCGCCTGAATCATCCGAACCTCGTGCAGGTTCATGATGTCTGCCAAGTCGGCGATAATTATCTCTTGATCATGGAGCTGATGAAAGGCTCTACCGCAGACATCCTGCGTGATCACGGACCGATGGATGATCAGCAAGTCCTGCAAGTGCTGCAACATATCAGTCGTGCGCTGAGCTACGCCGAAAGCCAACGCTTGGTGCATCGCGATGTGAAGCCGGATAATATTTTAGTGAATGAAGAGGGGCTCTTCAAACTCGCTGATCTGGGCATCGCCGCAGCGATTTCTGAAAATGGTCAGGCGACGCAAGAACGCATCTTCGGAAGTCCGCATTATGTCGCGCCAGAACAAGCGCGCGGCGGCGCCATCGACGGACGGGCCGATTTATACGCGCTTGGCGCCACGGCTTGGCATCTGCTGACAGGCAAGACGGTTTTTCAGGGATCTAACCGTCAAGTGGTCTTGGCGCACATGAACACCGAGCCGGAAGATCTTGAGAAATTGGCACCGAACGCCAATGAAGACTTGATCGAGTTGATCGAAGATTTGCTCGAAAAAGATCCCAACGATCGCCCTAAAGATGCGAACGCCGTAGCGGCGCTGGTCGATGAAATTATTAAGCAACCGCTGCGCGCCAAGGGTGCACCGCGTCGCCCACAAGTGGTTAAACGGGTTCGTCGCCGCCGTCGTTATCGTTCGTAAGCGGCGATGATTCGTTGTTTATTTTTTCCAAGTTAACTGGATTCCATCAACGGTTGATTGCCAACTGAGATCGCTGACGCGGTGCAGCCAATCAAGTGCACTGGTAAGCTTTAACTCTTTGCCCTGAAGAGTCACCGGAATACTTTTGAGCGTTTCCGCTTTGCTATCCAAGCTGATTTTGACGCTGGCCAATTGCGACAACATGGTGATCGCTTCTTCGATGGAAGTATCTTCAAACGTAAAGGTAACGGTTTTTTCGAGCTGTTTTTTTCGCTCAGCCAACCACGGCTCTTCGGTTTCAACGGGCGGTTTTACCAGTGGATTTCCCAAGAGATCCTTGGCTAGGTCACTCAGGTAGCGCAATCGCAGATGTTGCACCGCCAAATCACTGCCTGGGGTTATTTGAAAACGACTATAGGCATGATCGCTCGGTAGTTCGGCAGAACAGACCTGCATCCCACCGACGAACCCAAAAAGAAGCGTGCCGCGAACTTCGAACTGCACTGGCACGGAGGTGCTGGCGAAATCGTCTTCCACCAGAATTTTCACTAATGAACGTGGAGCGCGGTTGGTGACCTCGAACAATTCGATCTGTTTGCCGCTGATGTCCATGCGGGCGCCCGAACCGGCGTTATCCAATACCGTAAAGCTGCTCTTTTCTTTGCTTTTGAGCAAGCCCTCGACCCGACAATTACGAAGGTTTTCACTGAATGCCCATTCGCATGGCCCGCTCAATGTCGCCGCCCCACCGATCCCAATGGCCGGTAGCGCGCCGCTGGAAGGCTTGGTGTATTTCGTGTCGAGGCAGTCGAGCCCTGCTAAGCCGTTATCCAGCAAGTAACGGTCGACGCCCGAAAACCATGTGCGCTGACGCGGTATCGGTTGGTTGATGCTGGCATAATAAGACACCACTTCTTTGGCGTTGGGCCAATAGTAAGCCAAGACTTGATAGGCATTCGCGGCTTCGCCTTTTTCGGAATATTCCAAGAGTTTCTTGCGCAAATCTTTGAGCGCACTGCTTTGTTGTTTCCAGTAACTCGCCACCGCAGGCGCCTTGGGGCTTACGGCTTCGGCTACGGCAGAGAACGGCGGATAGCGAAAACTGGATACTTTTTCTATCGCGATGCGGTTGTTCGTCGTGGGAATTTTCGCATTCGGCGTTGGATTTCCCTGCTCATCAAAAGGTACGGGAATTCCAAGCCCGGTGAACACCGCCCGCGCATTTTTGTGACGCGGGTTTATGCTCAGCAGGTGGTAGGCTAAAAACGGTTTATCTGCTGGCGCAGCAACCGTCAAAAGATCGTGGATCACATTGCCGGCGGCAGTGAGCCGGTTTTTTCTCCACGTTTCCAGGCTTGCTGCGACTGGCTTGAATTCACGGTCTTGCCGCTCTTCAAATGCCATGGCCGCTTGGTTGACCTTCTCTGACAGGCTGACTTCTGCCGCGGTGGCCAACGAAATGCCAAGGCCACCGATAAGAAAGGAAAGAGACCACCGAAAAAAATACGAGCGCATGAAGTCCCCTGGTAGTTGTCCGACGCAGTTGTCCGACGCAAATGTGCGACGCAAATGTGCGACGTAGATGGCGCGCCGGAATGGCCCAAGGTCTACCAAGAGAATGAATCCCCTCAATCGGCTAAACGTCATCACGCTTAGCTGAGGGAAGAACAGTCATTACCGATTAATGTATCGGCGCCGGAACGCTGGTCAGGCGCCAACGTTTGAGCTTCACCAGCACGCGCTCAAATAGCGGTTCATCAAATTCATGAATGTCACTGCGTCGGCCAAGGCCTTCCGGCATCGCTAGGGTCAGCTCGCCGCCAAGATGTTCGCGGAATTGGGTCAGCCCGATCAGCACCGCCCGATGACCAGTCGCATCACGAAGATCCAACACTTCGTCCCACAGGCGGAATCCGCACGTTGCCAAAATGGTCAAAATGAGGTCACCTTCTGCGGCGGTGATTCGTCCGAGTTCGACCGCATACAGCGAATCGATGGCCACGCCAACGGCGACCGCTTCGCCGTGCAGCAAGCGATGATTCGACAGCGTTTCCATACGATGTGCTGACCAATGACCAAAATCGAGCGGACGCGAACTGCCCTGCTCAAAGGGATCGCCAGCCTTGGTGATGTGTTCCAGGTGCAGCAGCGCACAACGCTCAATCAACCACTCCATGGTGACCAGATCGCGTTCGCGCAGTTTGACCGCGCGCTCGCTTAACGCCGTTAGGAACTCAGCGTCTTTGATGATCGCGACTTTGACCGCTTCGGCGATGCCAGCGCGCCACGAACGATCATCCAGTGATTCAAGAAAACGTGCGTCGTTGATAATGGTGGAGGGGGGCGTGAAGGTCCCGTAAAAATTTTTAGAACCGAATCGATTAATACCGTTTTTTACGCCCAGCCCAGCATCGCATTGAGCCAGTACGGTAGTTGGCAAACGAATCTGGCGAATGCCACGATGAACGATGGACGCCGCAAAACCAACGGCGTCCAGCACCGCGCCTCCGCCGATGATGATGATGTAGCTGTGGCGACAAATGCCGTTGTCAAAACACGCGCGCCCAACTTTATCAAGAATGGCGATCTCGCCCTTCAACGCCTCACCACCGGTGACGACTTCTGGCGCAGCGGCAAGCTGAACGCCGTCCGCCTCATGGGCGGCGAACCACAGATGAATCGACTGAATAAGCCGAGGATTCTGACGAATGGCACCTTCATCAACATAAACCAAAGCCCGCGCCGGCCGACCGCCCACGCGCGGCTTCATCGCCGTGGCCAAAGCGTCGTTATCTGGCGCGAACACATCGCGAGTAAAATGGACATCAAAAGCGTAAGGAACCGCAAAGGTCTGGTGATGAATGGTGGTCATGGGCAATCCTCAGGAGCAGTTCGAGATATGTATCGCTCGATTCTTACGGGCAGCAACCCGGAGGCGTTGTGAGGAAAACCAGCAGTTGAGGCAAAGCCTGCACATCGACTGCACAGGCTTTGCGCAGCCGGCAAATGGTCTTGGACCAACGCCCATGACTCCCGAAGCGAAAGCTCGCCAGCCTTTCCTGGGAACGCCGACGTCCCCGTCGGCGCGAAAAACACCATGCCGACGAGGACGTCGGCGCTCCCAGGGGGGGGCCAAGACACCATGCCAACGCGGACGTCGGCGCTCCCAGCTTAAACTTTACCGCGACCCCGTTCCCGCACGCGTTCCCACACTCCCAAAACATTTTCCCATCGCCGCACTGATAATTCGATGAGGAACACCACGAGCATCAGCGCGAGCAAAGCTGGACGCAGATCGACCCAGGCGTCGGCGGGTGGTGGTGGTTCGGGCAAGGTGTGGTTGTCGGGCTCAAGCACGGCGCCGCCGGTGAGGCGCGCGACTTCATTGAGCAGGGCGTGGTCGATGGTGCCGGTGGCGACTTCGCTGCCGGGATTATGGACTAGGCCGGCAGAGACGGTGTCGCCGCCGGAACGGGCGCGGACCAAATAGACGCCGCGTTCGCTGGGGCGGAAGGTTCCTCGGTAGCGGCCGGGACCGTCTTGCTGGAGCGAGACGCCGATGACCGGGCGCAATTCGCCGCCCCGAGTTGGAACGTGGAAGACATCGGCTTGGACCTGGGCGCCGTCTTTCCAGGTATCGGCGTCTTCGCGTAGGTCGGCTTCGATGTGGGTGATGCTGCCACGTTCGTCAAGCTTCAGGTCAAGGCGGCGGCCTTGCGGTTCGCGAATGGTTTCGCGCACCATCTGCACCCACAACTGCGTGAAGCCGGTGGGCCAACGTGCAAGCCACAGCCCGGACCAGCGCGAGGTGCAGTCGCTGGTGAACGCGGTGACTTTGCCGGTACCGAAACGCCAGTGCGCTAGCAATGGATCGCCGAGGTCGGTGACCAGTGGCACTTGCGCGGTGGCGCGCCGCAAGGTGCGCACGTAGCCAAGCAGATTTGGTGCCTGCGTCACGTCCCAGCCAGCGATCATCGGATGGCGTTCGACTTGGCGCGGCGCGAATGCTTGTTCACGCACCAACTTGCCCAGATGGGTCATGGCGTCTTGGGTAAAAATGCGTGGCACCTGTCTAGGATCTTGGCTGAGGTAGAATTTTCCGCCGCCGGCGGTGGCGATGCTTTGCAAAAGCCCAGCATCGGCGTCGCCACCCACAGCCACTGCTGACACCGTGATTCGTTCCGCTTTGCATGAGGCGGCCAATTGTTGATAGCCACTGCCCTGGCTTTGGCCGTCGGTCAGCACAATCATGTGTTTGGTTTTCGCTGGCGTGCGTGCCAGCGCGGCGCGCGCTTCGCTCATGCCTGGCCAGATATTGGTGCCGCCACCCGGAGCGATGGTCGCGATGCGATTTTGCACGTCGGCTTTGCTGGCTAGGCGCGCCATCGGCACGGTCCATTCGGCGTTGGAGTCAAATACCACCACGCCCAGGTAGTCTTTTGCTTGGAGTAATTGTGCGGTGGCAATGGCCGCTGATTTGCAGACCTCCAGTTTTTCTCCGGACATGGAACCGGAGCGATCGATCACCAGCGCGAGCGCGACCGAGGCTTTTTCTTCAGTGTCTTGCGACTGCATTTTTACCGGCAGCAGTTCTTCGAGTGGCGTGCGGAAATATCCGCCAACGCCGTAAGAATTGGTGCCGCCAGCAACCACCAGTCCGCCGCCGAACTCTTCGACATACGCTTTGAGCGCATCCATCGCCGCATCGCTCAGCAGTCGCGCCGGCACGTCGCTGAGAATAATGCCATCGTAGGCCGCGAGTTCTTGCGGTGTGGCTGGCATTTCAGCCGGTGGCCGACGATCGAGACGAATGCCTTCTTGGGTCAGCGCTTCGCTGAGGTAATGCGCTTCTTTTTCATCGCCGACGACCTGCAACAAACGCGGGCGTCCAGCGACATCGACCAGCGCCAGCGCCTCGTCATTGGCGGGCACTTGATCGCCGGTGAAACCTTCGGCGACCACCCGATAGGTGTAGAGATTACGTTCGGCGGGTACGCGTTGGAATTCGATCCGCTGCACGCTGCCGACGGTGACGCTGAGTTCACGCACGGCGACTTCCACGCCGTTTTCAAACAGCCGTAGGCGACCATGTCCGACCATGCTCGCTTCGATTTCGGCAGTGAGCGTGATGGCGGCGCCTTCGTGCGCGCGGACGCGACTGGCGACCAAGCGCGCAATGCGAACATCCGGTCGTGCTGGACCTGCGACTGGTGCAACGTTGACCGGCAGGCCGGCGAGCGCGCACTCCCGCGCGGTCGCCAACAGATCGCCGCGCGTCTGCACGCCATCCGTGATCAACACCACTTGGCGTGTGTTGCCCGCCGGAAACAAACCTCGTCCCAGATCAAGTGCCGCCGCCAAATCACTGTCGCTGCCGTTGGTCGTGCTCAGCGTGGCATCCGCGTTCACCTCGCCAATGCCACGCATCGGCATACGTCGCACCACTGGCTCTGCACCGGCAGAGATCACCGCGAAGACGGTGTCGCTGGGCAAAGGCGCGGCGATGGCGCGCATCCGTGCCAAGGCGAGTGCGCCGCCGTCGGCGCCCAAGCTTTGCGAATGATCGACGACAAAGACCACCGCGCGACCACGGCTGCTGCCGTGCCAGGCCGGACCAGCGAGCGTCATCAGGGCCAGGAAGATCGTCACCAGGCGCAGAGCGAGCGTCACCCGGCGGCGGCGCAGCGGCATTGGATGATTCGACGTGCGCTGCATCCACCACAACAACGCGATGGCAGGAATCAGCAACAACAGCAGCCAAGGATCGGCGATGATCACG